>JAFDJC010000255.1 GCA_019307665.1 Deltaproteobacteria bacterium
ATATTCGGAAAGGGATAAAAAAGAACCGGCTGTATAAAAAACAACCATAAATTAGAAAAAGGCCGATCAGGTGAAACAAAATGTTTCGCCTGATCGGCCTTTTTTGTTAAAATTTAAATCCGGGTCATTAAGATTTTACTGCTCTTCTCCTTTCGCTGCCGATCCTCCGATCTATAATAGTCTCCTCATCTGCAGGATCTTCGAAACGGGAACCTTGAACCTGTCTCCTTTCTTTACCGCTCCTGCGGTCTTCCAAACACTTTGCGCCATGTTTTTTTATGAATTCCTCAAGTTGAAATATTTGATAAGTTGTCAATGTTCCAAATTCAACACATCTCTTTCTAATAACTTTTTCATCAGGCATCCTTGTCAACTCAAAATCCGAAATAGTTTCAAACGGCACCTTGTCCAGCACAATACCTTCAGCAGGAATATAGATCGACAGTTCAGAGTATTTGGCAGCGCGCTTTTTGTTTCCAATATACTGAACAGAGAGGCCTCCCATACTGATATTAACAACAGGCCCCATTTCTATTCTTTTGATACCCCAAAGACCCATCAAATACGGCTTGTTCAGAAGCACAACTGCTCCGCTTATTGCCTCAAACCTTTTCCACTTCCTTCGTCTTAACTGACGCCTCTCGTCTTTCATAGAAAATCATTTCTCCATATGGGTCGTTTCCCATGACCGGCAAAAATATTACCTGGATTTTATCTCTCCTTTTAATAACTTCTTAAGACCCTTCAGGGTCCCTTTCCAGACTGCATCCTCACCCACCATGAGTGCTACAATGATATCCTTTTCAACACTGACTTCCATAACAATTTCTTCATCGCCGATACTGAAGACAGCTTCTCCCCAACGCTCAGCCGGCAAGCCCGAAGCTTCACAGTCAAAATCCGTCCGCACTTCTGCCGTCATTCGTATTTCGCTCATTTTCTCTCCTCCTGACAAATGACATAATACAAATTAATCTTATTTGCAAATTGAATTACGGGGACAGTATATGTATTCCTCCGTGAAATACGGGGACAGTATATGTATTTCTTGCTTTAAAGATATAGATTGTCTTACTATTATTCCATGGCAAGAAATACATATACTGTCCCCATATTTCCTGTCCCCTTGACCTTGAGTGTTTTATTAATGTATATTATTTTAGCTTTTCTTTATTAAGCTAAACTAAAACAGGAGACTGCATGGGAAATAAAAACCTTGAAAATATTACTTCATATGTTGATATTATAAAGTCTATTCAGGAAACCATTCTAGCCAATATAGTACTGGTCGGCCAAATTCCGGCACCGACATTCCATGAGTCGCAACGAGCTAGTTTTTTTATGGAAAGGCTTGCAGAAGCCCAAATTGACGAATGCACGGTTGATGATTTCCAAAATCCCATCGGTATTATAAGGGGTACATCCAGACAAAAACCGCCCATCTTTGTGGTTGCGCATCTTGACACCTTTATAGACAAAGAGGTTGATCACAATTTTACAATCAAAAAAAATGCCGTGTTCGGACCCGGCGCGCTTGACAATTCAGCAGGTGTCGGCGTGCTGATATCCATGCCCGAGATACTCAGAAGGCTTGGGGTTGAGTTTGAATCTGATATCATCCTGGCCGGTGTAATTCATTCGCTCGGCAAAGGGAACCTCAAGGGGATACGACAACTTCTTGACAACTGGAAAATGCCGATCCGGGGCGCTGTATGTATTGAAGGCGGAGAACTCGGCAGGCTGAATTATTATTCAGAAGGTATAAAAAGATGCGACATAGATTGCGATATCTCTTCATCAGCCGGATGGGAACAACGGTTTAAGCCGAACGCCATTCTGATATTAAATGAGGTGATCAACAGGGTTCTGAGGCTTCGGCTCCCCCAGAGACCAAGGGCGCGTGTCATCATCGGCAAGATATCAGGCGGTTTCAAGCATGGCATTATCGCATACGATGCAAAGCTTGGGCTTGAAATCCAAAGCGATTCGGATAAAATGGTGAATGAAATTTATCGTGACATCAATGACATAGTAGACGGCTTAAAACACGAATACCAGGTAAACATGAGTATGAAAACGATAAGCAGCACAAATGCATCCACGCTTAAATATAATCATCCACTTGTCAAAACTTGCGTGGGAATCATGAAAAAACTTGATTTAAAACCTATCAGTGAGCCAAGCGGCTCGGAGCTTTCAATATTTCTTTCAAAAAAAATACCGGCAATCACTCTGGGATTAGCTCATGGTGAAAATTACCACCTCAACAATGCAAAGATAGAAATCGATTCACTTTTTAAGGGCATTGCCCAGGTAGTAGGCGTTATTAAAGCGATAGACAGCGGAGTATGCGATGAAAAATAACTGGCTTAAAAAAAACACATTCCATTATTCCGAATTTAAAGACCTGAAGCATCTTGTCGAAGAAAAAGAAAAGAAGAATCTTACCATATCACTATGTCTTCCAACCTTAAATGAAGAAAAAACCATCGCAAAAGAGATTGTCATTATGAAATCGGAGCTTATTACCCGATATCCGATTCTTGATGAAATTGTTGTCATTGATTCCGGCTCAACCGATAAAACCATGGAGATTGCGAAACAGTACGGAGCAGATGTTTATTCGGCGGATGACATTCTACCTGACCTTGAAAAATATAAAGGAAAAGGTGAAAATCTGTGGAAAGCACTTTATATTACCAAAGGAGATATTATTGTCTATCTTGACGCAGATATAAAAAATATTCATCACCGGTTTGTTTATGCGCTAATCGGCCCGCTTATTCTCACGGACAACATTAAATATGCCAAAGCATTCTACGACAGGCCGATTACAATCGATAAGAAAAAAATACGGTCAACCGGCGGCGGAAGAGTAACAGAGCTTGTCATTAGACCCCTGTTTTCCCTATTTTTTCCCGAGTTGACCCAGATTCTCCAGCCACTTTCAGGAGAATATGCAGGATTCCGTGAAATTTTCGAAAAGATACCGTTCCCCATCGGGTACGGTATTGAAACCAGCATGATTCTTGATATTTATGAAAAGTGGGGCCTGAATGTCATTGCCCAGGTTGATCTTGAAAAACGGGTTCACAGAAACCAGGACACCAAGGCACTTGGAAGGATGGCCTTTGTTATTCTGAAAACATTTTTTGATCGGATTGAAAAGCTTGGCCTGATTGATAAAAAGCATGAAATGTTTAATGAGATGATTCAATTCAAACTTGTTGAAGACAGCTATAATCCCGATATATACAGCTTCGGGACCAATGACCGTCCACCGATCATAGAAAACGAAGAATATAGAAAAAAGTTCAATGTTAAAAAATGACTTTCTGTTTTTTTCCATATTAGTAGAGACGTTATATGCAACGTCTCTACTCAGGACACCACAAAGGCAGGTATTTGATTGCAGAAAATAGAATTGCACGACAGCTATAACCGACGGCTCAACTATCTTCGCATATCAATTACTGATCGATGCAACCTGAACTGTTTATACTGCCTTCCTGAATTAAAAGTCCCAAAACTCTCGCATGATGACATTTTAAGCTATGAAGAGATACTGCGACTCGTAAACATATTTGTGGATCTTGGAATGTCTAAAGTTCGTGTTACAGGTGGAGAGCCGTTGGTACGAAAAGATGTATTTACTTTTCTTGAAAGGCTTTCCAGAATTGATGGGCTTGATGATCTTTCACTCACAACAAACGGCCTCCTCCTGAAAGACAATCTGGACAAAATCAAATCAGCAGGAATTAAAAGACTCAATATCAGCCTTGATACATTAAAGCCTGAAATATACTTAAAAATTACCGGCAGGGATTCATTTCATCAGGTAATGGATGCCATACATCAGTCGGTCTTAAAAGGTTTTTCACCTATAAAACTGAATGTCGTAGCACTTCGAGGAATAAACGACACGGAACTTTCCGATCTTGCCGCTCTATCCCTGAAAAATCCTTTTCACGTGAGATTTATCGAGGTTATGCCTTTTAAAAAACATAAAACAAATGAAGCGCCTCCACTTCTTGCACCCGAAATAAAAAAAGGCCTTCAAAAAGTGGGAAATCTTGTACCGGTTGCAAACAGTATTCATGACGGCCCTGCCAGGAGATTCAAATTTGAAGGAGCACTTGGCGAAATCGGATTTATTAGCCCTGTCACAGACCACTTCTGCAAGCACTGTAACAGATTGAGGTTGACTGCAGACGGAAGGCTCAGGCTATGCCTTTTGTCTGACATTCAGATTGATCTTAAAACACCTCTTCGGTCCTCCTGTTCAGACAGTGATCTGGCTGCATTGATCACGCAGGCTATTAAAAACAAGCCGTTTGAAAGCGGCCTGACCACAGGCAAAAATATTCAAATTTCAGGCCATATGTCTGCAATCGGCGGATAACTTTTACATTTAACAATATTATCCGCCACTTCCAGGTTATCACCGAATCATTTCCTATAAGTCTTTATGCCTGTTCAAAGGTCTGATTTTCTTCTTGACCGCCATACCAATTCGGAACTTCCTCCGAATCAGTTAAACTAATTTGGAGGAATGCTCCAAAATGGATAATGTCAAAAGGTTTGGTAGTTCTTACCATT
>JAFDJC010000256.1 GCA_019307665.1 Deltaproteobacteria bacterium
ATAATGTTTATCAACCGGTTCATGAATAATGACAATCGATTCTTCGTAATATAGTGACACCTCGGCAAGATCCGAAAATCCCTTATCGCCTGCTGAAAATATCTTGATCAGCGATTTGGCAATTCTGACCAGCTTTCCATCCTTGAACACTGCGGGCATGTTGTTTTCCTGTATTCAGCTGTCTCTATTATAAATAAATGCGCCGATAACACCGGGGGCGGAAGTCAATTCTTTAAATATCTGATCCATATTCCTTTTTTAGGCTGAAATTCTTTTTAAAAAATCGTCAGCCTTAAATCCTGGCTCAACAGCAATTGCAATCCCACTGTTTTTATATTTAAACATTATGTAACGAAGATTATTTTCCATTGTTAGCACAATATATCTTAAGATACCACCACTAACCAGATCATTGAGGTGCTCGGCAAATTTAAGATATGCTGATGCCCTGCATTTCAATACATTGCCTGATCTTGAATACCGGGCGGTTAGGGAACCCTTATCATTAAAAATGACATACTCTATAATGCCGCCAGTGCTTTTAAGTATTTTTTTCAAACGGGTTGACGCCGAAGCATTTTTGTTGGGTTTGGATTTGGTTATCTCCGCTCTCTCCGGTAAAAAAGCGTTAGTCGAATTCTTTTTCCGGTTTTTCAAGCCTTCCATCAGAATATTTTTCAGTGATTGTTTAATTGCACCTTTCTTTTTTCGGCAGCCGTTTTTTATGCTAACATCGGTTCCGTTCCAGCCGACAATTTCAGATGCCGCATCTTCGTTCTTTAATATTCCAGTCTCTGCGGAAACCAGTTCACCGTTCAAAAAAAACAGCTTCCCTTTTTTTTCTCCCGATGTCAGTAAAAGTGTACAGGTTTTTCTCTCCTTTTCAACTATCTGGAGATAAGAAGGAAGGCTTATACCGTTAATTCTCCCTTCTATCTCGGAGTTAACCTCTTCAAAAATGTGCTTTGTCAGAGATTCAATATTGAGGGGTTTTTCAAAATATCCGGCATAGCCGATGACATCAATTCTGGCTTTGATCTCTGGTGTGCCAAAAGCAGTCATCACAAAAACAGGGATGTGGGAATGATTGGAATGAATGTAGGATAGAAGCTCAAACCCATCCATTACCGGCATGTCAAGCTCTGTTATGACCAGGCTTATATCATCTTTGCCAATTATATCTGAGGCTTCCTTTCCGTTTCCTGCTATCACAATCTCAAGTTCGCCCGAAAAATCCATGAGGACACGCTTGAGCATGCTACATGTTACGGAGTCATTGTCTGCTATTAGTACTTTTTTCACGCCCTTAAATCCTTGATGGCTTCTACATCTAATTTACTCTGCGAATCTTCAGATATAAAACAATATTGAAACTATAAAATCGTGTCAAGGTAATTTAGAGGACAAGTTAACGGTTTTGGAAAGCGCTTCCGGTCTGTCGCAGGCACCATTTTCTTTTTTCAGGGTATAAAAGCAGATATATACTGAATATAAAGAGTAGGATATCTCTGAATAACAGCTGCTTTGCCGAAAAAAAATATCCGGGTTCGTCAAAAGAAAAACAGCCGCAATCAAACTCAACGCCTCTGACAAGGTTGATGGAAATTGCAATGCAAAAGAACAGCAAAAGACTTCCCAAAATAATAACTGCTGATCTGGGATATATTCCCAAGACCAGCGCTATCCCGGAAAACAATTCCAGATAAGGCAGGACAATTGCGATGAGGTTTATGGAACATTCGGGAAACAGGTAATAGCCGTAAATAATTTTGGCAAAATGAGCGGGGGCAATAATCTTGTCAATTGACGCAAAAATGAAAATTCCACCGAGAACGAATCTAACCGTAAGTTCAAGCCGGTTATCAGCGAGAAGCGCCTTTATCCGTTTACTCAATAGGGAAACCCTCCTTTTCCCATCCTATCATGCCGTCAATGTACACTTTGATAGTTTCATAGCCGGCATCTTTTAAGTATTGTGCCAGCTTATGACTGTCAGAGCATTCTCTTCCCGAGCAATATGTGATAATGAACCGTTCCGGAGGGTGTGTGTCAAAAAAAATATCAATCAGTTCATCAAACTGATTAACCGGAAAGGATACAGCACCAAGTATATGTGCCTCATCATAGCTATATCTTGCTCTTGCATCGACAAAAACAGCTTCTTTTGCATCAAAAAAATTCTTGGCGATTCCGGAATCCGTTATTTCGATTTCACGCTCAACCACATCGCCTTTTACCCCGGCTGATATAGCGCCCTTTGAAGTATCCCAGCTACCGAACAGAGCGATCCCTTTTGGAGAAATAAAATTGACAGTAAAGGCTACTGTAATAGAAATGCTTAATAGTATGGCGAGCTCACTTGCAATATGTTTGTATGACAGTATCAGTTCGAGCTATCAGATATTAAGCGCATAAAAACTTATCATCCGTCCTTGAATTTTAATATTATTTCATCTTTACCGATCATTCCAAGCTCCTGCCTGGCAACGTTTTCGATAAAAACAGGATCATTCTTAAGCCGTTCCACTTTTCGATACAATTTCAAATTTTTCGACTCAATATCACGTGACTGTTCAACAATTTCGGCCCTTTCCTTTTTCAAACGTTTCAAATCAAGGAATCCGTTGCCGCCGGAAATAATCATAACCAGAAGTGGAAAAAGAAACAAAACTGAAACGCCTATAATTATCTTCTTCCTTGACATTACCTGCCATCCTCACCTTTTTTAAAAGTATTTAAAACATATTTCAGTTCGGGGCTTTTTAGAAGAAAAGAAAATAGGATATACAGAAAAAAACCAAGAATAACGCTTCCCGAAAGTCCTGACAGGTTTTCCCAAAACGTCCCCTCGTCCGGAATAATACGACATGCCGAAGCCCATACGACAACACCCATTAGCACAGCGCATACAGAAGAACGCAAAACTGAAAAGCATATGTTTCTCCACCCAAGGGCACCAAGCCGCTTCCTCAAAGCGCGAACGAGCATTCCAAAGTTCAGCATTGATGCGAGAGATGTTGCAAGAGCCAGTCCCCCGTGCCCGAGCGGCCACATTAGTGAAATGCCCAGCAGAATGTTCACGGCAATGGATATTGTTGCCATTTTAACCGGCGTTTTTGTGTCGGAGAGTGCATAAAATGTTGACACAACAATCCTCACTGCTGAAAAAGCCCACAAACCCACGCCATAGCACAAAACTGCATAAGCGGTCATCTGTGTAGCCTCTATACTGAAATTTCCCCTCTGAAAAAGAATCATCACAATCGGTTTACTCAATACTATGAGTCCAACCATGGAAGGAAGTGTGATAAAGAAAATCAGGCGCATGGCATAGGCAAACGTCTCTTTTACGGATGTATAGTCTTTTTCAGCAGCTTGTCTTGAGATACTCGGCAACACAGCCGTGGCGGTTGATATGGCAAAAATCCCCAAAGGAAACTGCACCAACCTGTCAGCATAATAAAGGTATGATATACTGCCCTCCTTCAGAAATGATGCCAAGAGGGTTCCGACCAGAATATTAATCTGATAGACGCCTGCACCGAATACAGCCGGAAGCATGAGCTTTCCAATTTTTTTTAAGCCGGGATGATAAAGTGATGCCTTTTCCCAGAAATAAAATCCTTTTTTAACAAGAAAAGGAAGTTGAAACAACAATTGAAGAACCCCTCCTGCAAGAACACCGAACGCCAGTACCAGAACCGGCTCCGGCATTTCCGAAGATATAAAATACACAGAAGCGATTATAGACAGATTCAAAAAAACAGGAGCAAGGGCAGGAGCGGCAAAATGACCGAGAACATTCAAGATTCCCATACAAAGGGCGACAAGGCATATGAAAAAAACATAAGGAAACATTATCCGCGTCAAAAGCACCGTTAACGCATGCTTCTCCGGTGAATCGGCGAAGAATCCCGGTGCAATCACATGTACAATAACCGGAGCAAGTAGAATGCCCGCTATTGTCACTACCACAAGCAGTAACGCCAACAGGCGCAATGCAGACCGAGCCATTTGAAAAGCTTCATCTTTTCCGTTTTTTTTCAAATGTTCCGTAAATACGGGGATAAATGCGATACTCAGGGAGCCTTCGGCAAACAACCGTCTGAGTAGATTCGGGATTCTAAAAGCAACAAAAAAAGCATCGGTACTGAACCCGGCCCCGAAATACCTGGCAATCACCATATCCCGAATAAAACCAAGTATCCGGCTTAATAATGTGGCCAGGCCGACTATTCCGGCTGCCTTTGTAACTTTTTTATTCTCAGACATAAAAAAATATATTCATCAAAACCTAAAACAAAACATAAGAATTGATTGGCCGGGAATTTTTATTTGTTATTAAGCCATTAATAAGAATTCGTTATAATTTGTGATAATTGATCTAGCACATGAGTTATTGAATTGCAAAAACAAAGTTTGCCGGGACTTTCCCCAAAAATAAAGCTTACATATTGGCAAACGCGTTAAATAAGGGAGTTGAGCCGGATTTGTAAGTGAAAAAGCCTTTTTTTGATCATTTGTAGATGATGGGTAACACTGGCAACTCGTTGCCAGTGCCCGAAGGGCAAGAAGGAATAGGTTCTTATCAGGTTCAT
>JAFDJC010000070.1 GCA_019307665.1 Deltaproteobacteria bacterium
CCTACTATTAGAGAGATTGCATGACAGATTACAGGAATATTTTCAATCACGGTTTCGGTAGTGCCAAGAGCAAATCTGCATCTTGCAACAACCTGATTATACATGATATTAAAAATTGAGGTGTCAAAGATCAGCCAAAACTATTTTAACCATTAATTCCTTGATTATAAATACAATTATGATACCTTCTTTCAATCTAATGAAAAGAAACATGATGATATCCCTGTATTTTTTTAAGCAAAAATTCACATAAGGAAGGAGGAAAAAGCACTTGTCGTATATTAACCCTCTTGACAATATCCCCGTTTGGATTTTGTTCCTCGGCGCAACAGTGGTGTTCTTTATTGCAGCAGAGCTTGGATTTCGGGTAGGAAAATTTAAACATACGCGCCTGGAAAAAGGGCAGCGTCCTCAGGTAGCTACCATTCTGGGAGCATCTTTTAGCCTGCTCGCCTTTTTTCTGGCATTCACTTTTAACATGGCGGTTTCTCGCTATGATGCCAGAAAAGTCCTGGTCCTTGAAGAGACGAATGCAATTGAAACGACTTATCTTCGAGCGAAACTGCTGCCGGCGCCCTATGACACAGAATTTCAGGATCTTTTGCGTAAATATGTAAATGTTCGTGCACAACTCAAGGAAGACACTGAAATGGAAACAGTCCGGCAGCTCATTATAAAATCGGAAGAATTGCATAGCCGGCTCTGGGCTAAAGCGGTTGAGTTAACAGAAAATAGTAAGTACTCCGGCCTCACCTCACTATTCATCAGATCTTTGAACGATGTACTCGACCTGCACGGAAAACGAATAACTGCCGGTTTGCTGAATCGCATCCCTGTCAGCATTTTTATAACACTTTACTTTGTGGCTTTTCTCTCTATGGCCATGATGGGATACCAGGCCGGACTGACCGGAAAGCGAACCCCAATCGCTAATTTTGTGTTGATACTTATATTTTCAGTTGTCTTGTCCCTGATCTCCGATTTAGAGCGACCACGTCAGGAGATCTTCAGCGTAAGCCAAAAGACCATGGTCGATCTTAAAAACAAACTTAGCCGAATACCCTGAGTTATTGAGATGCTACATATGAACGTTATACTCAGCACCAAACTTCACCGACCCCCGGTGACCGAAGACCATCTGCACCGACAACGTTTATTAGAATGGAAGAAGTCTGAGTGAGAGTTTATGAAGTAATTGCTTGATAAAATTTAATAGGAGAAATTTATGAAAGTAAAATTATTATTAACTTCAATGCTGTTCTTTTTGGCATTTAGCTTTTCTTCTGATGCTGTTGCTCAAACGACGCATAAAAAGCCTAAACTTGTAGTTCAGATCACGATTGATCAGATGCGTGGCGATTTTCCCATGCGTTATAAAGATCGATTGGGGGAAGGCGGGTTCCGGTATCTTATGGAGAAGGGAACCCATTATACTAACGCTCACTTTCAACATGCCGACACCGAGACGCCTATCGGCCATGCAGCACTGTTCACCGGCACGACCCCTGCGTACAACGGCATTGTCGCCGGAAACTGGTATGATACGGATAAGGGACGAGTTATTTATAATTGTGAGGATGATCGTTATCCAATGATCGGAAAAACTCCGGTAAAGGGAAAGGGCAGAGCGCCCACTAATTTATTGTCCTCTACAATTGGCGATGAGTTGGTGATCTCCAATAATGGTCAATCCAGGATGTTCAGCGTGTCAATAAAGGACCGCGGTGCGATTCTTCCCGGCGGCCACACCGGCAAGGCTTTCTGGTATTCCAAGAGCGATGGTTCTTTTGCCAGCAGTACCTATTACTACAAAGAATATCCGGGCTGGGTCAAACAGTGGAACGCCAAAAAGCTTGCTGACAAATACAAAGATACATCGTGGGAGTTATTGCATGACATTTCAACGTATGTGTTCGGCAAGGATGATGATCGTCCTTTCGAAGTAGATATGTTTGGTCTGGGCACAACATTTCCGCATCCTGTAAAGGGGGATTCAAAGTATTTCTACGCATCACTGATAGCCACCCCATTCGGGGATGAGCTGACGGCGGACTTTGCCAAGACGCTGATCAAAGCAGAAAAGTTAGGACAAGGCAAACATACCGACTTTATGGCGATCAGTTTTTCTGTCACTGATTATATCGGTCACGTATTCGGGCCCTCAAGTCTTGAGGCTGAAGATAATGTCCTGCGTGTTGATCGTTTATTGGCAGATTTGTTCCAGTTCATAGACGATAAGGTTGGACTTGACCAAACCCTGATCATCGTTTCCGCTGATCACGGGATGTGTGAGGCTCCGGAATACATGCAGAGCCTGGGATTTGAGGTGGGACGCCTGACCTCTGAAACAATCGTCAAGGGCACCATAAAAAATGCCCTTAAGACCCGGTTGGTAGTGCCCGGAGATGTGATTCGACTTTACGAACACCCCTACATCTATCTTAATGAAGAGGAGATCAGGAAAACCAAATACAGTGTTGCCGAAATTGAAACAGCCGTGGCCGAAGACATCGTCAAGATCCCCGGCATGATAGGAGCTCTGACCCGGACTGATCTGCTGAAAGGATCGTTTGCCCCGACACCGGTGAATATGAAGATCCTCAATAATTTTCACCCCAAGCGATCCGGTCATGTCCATGTGATAGCAGACCAGTTCTGGTATTTCTACTACCAGATGGAAACGACCACGAAGATTGCCGCTATCCATTGCTCGCCCTGGACGTATGACACCTATGTGCCACTATTCTTCGCGGGTCACGGCATACCTGCCCAGCGCATTGTACGGCCTGTTACACCCTATGATATCGCAGCAACCATCGCGACCTGTCTTGAAATCAAACCGCCTTCGGGTTCAGTGGGCATACCTTTAGTTGAGGTGTTGAAGGGGAGTAAATAAATAAAAAAGATTCTACATCAAGATAAAAAAACCGGGATAGCTAATCATAATGATATTAACTACCAACTTATAAATATGAAAGGAGAACCAATGAGGAATTTAATCTTCAAAATAATTTTTATATCAGTAGCCCTGCTGGGCGGTTTGAGCATCGCGGCTTCGGCACAGGGGAAGCTTGATCGCACCAATCTGCCCATCCAGGAACCTGAACGACCAACCTATAGCGAGCTTGATGTGCGCAATGCCAAAGCACCGCCGCGATTCGAGGTCAAGGCACCTGAAAATGCACCCAACGTTGTAATCGTGCTGATCGACGATGTCGGTTTTGGTGCGACCACCACCTTTGGTGGTCCAATCCGGACGCCGACCCTCGACAGGCTCGCTGCCGCGGGTCTGCGCTACAACAATTTCCACACTACGGCTCTTTGTTCGCCGACGCGAAACGCGCTCAAGACCGGTCGCAACCATCACACGACCAACACGGGTTCGATCATGGAGACTGCGACGGCCTTCCCTGGAAACACCGGGCAGATTCCGAACAGCGTTGCACCCCTGGCCGAGATGCTCAGGCTGAACGGCTACAGCACTGGTGCCTTTGGCAAGTGGCACGAGACCGCAGCCTGGGAGACCAGCGTCTCGGGCCCCTTTGACCGCTGGCCAACTCATCAGGGCTTTGACAAGTTCTACGGCTTCATTGGAGGCGAGACGGATCAGTGGTATCCGCTGATCTACGACGGCATCACCCGGATTACCCCGCCGCATACGAAGGGTTACCACTTTACCGTGGATATGACCGACCAGGCGATCAACTGGGTGAAAGCTCAGCAGTCAATGACACCGGACAAGCCCTTCTTTATGTACTACGCAACCGGTGCTGTCCACGCACCGCACCATGTGCCCAAGGAGTGGGCAGACAAATATAAAGGACGGTTCAACAAGGGCTGGGATAAAATTCGAGAAAATACGACTGCGCGCCAGATAAAGATGGGTGTAATTCCCGCTAACACGAAACTGGCCCCGCGGCCGGACGACATTAAGGCCTGGGATTCGTTACCTGCTGATCACCGTCGACTCTTTGCCAGCCAGGCAGAGGTATTTGCGGGCTTCATGGAACAGACCGACCACGAGGTCGGGAGATTGGTTGAGGCCCTAAAGGATATCGGCGAGCTGGATAATACTCTCTTTATCTACATCGCGGGAGACAATGGCACGAGCGCTGAGGGCGGATTCGTCGGCATGTTTAATGAGATGACCTACTTCAACCAGGTGGTGGAGAAGGTGGAGGATCTCCTCCCGTTGATCGACGAGTGGGGTGGTCCATATACCTTCCCGCACATGGCAAACGGCTGGGCCGTTGCCTTTGACGCGCCATTCACATGGACCAAACAGGTGGCCTCGGACTTCGGCGGCACACGTAATGGAATGGTTATTCACTGGCCGAAGGGCATTAAGGAAAATGGAGGACTTCGCACCCAGTTTGGGCACGTCATCGACATCGCGCCAACAGTTCTGGAGGCCGCGACTCTGCCGGAGCCAAAAAGCGTCAACGGGACGCTTCAGACACCTATCGAGGGAACCAGCCTGCTTTACACCTTTAATAATGCAAAGGCTGAGGAACAGCATACCACACAGTACTTTGAGATGTTCGGCAATCGGGCCGTCTATCACGATGGATGGCTCGCTCGTACGATCCATCGAGCTCCGTGGCAGACCAAAAAGCAGCGTCCGCTCAAGTCCGACATCTGGGATCTCTACAACGTCCAAGAGGACTTCAGTCTCACCAACAACCTTGCCGGTGTCGAGCCGAAGAGGCTGCGCGAACTTCAGGCCTTATTCATGAAAGAGGCGGGAAAGTACCATGTCTTGCCCATTGATGACCGCACGGTCGAGCGTGTCAATGCCGCCATAGCGGGACGACCGGATCTGCTGGGCGACCGCATGTCGCTCACGCTCTATGACGGAATGAACGGCATGCTGGAGAACACCTTCATGAATGTGAAGAACCGCTCGAAGACTATCACGGCTAAGCTGGTGATTCCCAAGGGGGGCGCGAATGGTGTGATCCTTGCCCAGGGTGGACGTTTCGGCGGCTGGTGTCTCTACATGAAGGACGGCAAGCCCATCTATACCTATAACTACCTCGGACTCGAGCGCTTTACCGTCGCATCGACCAGCGCGGTTCCTGCGGGGGAGGCTACGGTGGCGCTTGATTTCGTCTACGACGGAGGCGGGCTTGGCAAGGGCGGCACGGCTACTCTCTCCGTCAACGGAAAGACCGCGGCCAATGGTCGGATAGAGAAGACTCAGCCATTGATCTTCTCTGCTGATGAGACGGCTGATGTTGGTCTCGACAACCAGACGCCGGTCGCCGAAGGCATCGGTATCGGTCGTGACGAGACTCGCTTTACCGGCAAGATCCATAAAATCACCCTCAAGGTGAAGGAAGTGAAGTAGGGTCGACGCGACGTAATCTCGGCCCATAAACGGTTCCAGCGGGCGGGGCATATGCGCCGCCCGCTGCTGAACTGAGTTGCGAGCAATACTAGATAATTGTAAATCAACCCAGGAAAAAGGAGGTGCCTGATGATCGAGTTGTCGACGATATTGAGATGTTTGAATTCTTTTTCGGCAAACAGGAAAAATCGGGATGTATTAATCTCCATAAAAGGTTTTATAATGGACAAAAAATCATTTCACTTTTTTATTGGTATTCTGGCATTTCTTATTTTTTCAGGAAGCATTCAGGTTGCTGCACAGGAAAATAACAATCGTATCTATGTTCAGGGCCTAATGGGAACCATGAGGCTTTATGAAGGAGATTTTACATTTGAAGGCGAACCAGGTTCCGATGAATCGGTTGTTTTTGAAGGGGATTCAATAGATATTCCTTATCTCGGGTTTTCCATGCAACAGGTTTTGGGGGGTGACCGGCTCAAGTATGGTGTTGAAGGCGGTTTTTTGGCCAGTTGGAAGACAGAGAAATGGCAGGTTGCTGTTTCAAACGGTACAGCATATGTTCATATTAAGAACTCCATGTTTCTGGGCGATCTGTTTTTCGGCGGATATACCAGCATGAACATCGGCAAGCGCATACGCCTTTATCTTGGCGGCGGACCATTGTTGATTTATGGGCAGCGTAAAATTGATCCGGAAGAAAACTATAGCTCGAATGAATCTAGTATTATATATGAAAGCACGTATGAGTCCGAATGGAATGTGTGAGTATATGCCCGAACAGGAGTTGACTTTATCGTCTCAGACAAATTCATTTTTGGGCTGTCTGCACGGGGAATAAAAACCAATCTTGATTTCGACAATCATGGCGACAACACCAAGGTGGAAGGAATGCAGTTTCTGTTCACCCTTTCGGCAGCTCTTTCCGCGAATGATTATATGTAAAACGTTTATTAATAAAAAATCCTTGAATACTACCGGTGTAGGTTCTAACAAAAAATCAAGTTAAACTTATGTAAAATTTCATAAATAAATTGACAAGTATAGCGAGATTATTAGCGGTGATTTAACGAAAGACGGAGAAATGATCAATCACCAGAGAGTTGCTTTCCATTTAAAAAGGGTATTGGATTCCGGAAAGAAGGTATTCGTTGTCCCTGGCAACCATGACGTGGCGAATGGGAAGTCTGTTCGATACCAGGAGGATCAAACTTTTACGGTTCCCAGTGTTTCTAAGGAGGAATTTGAAAAGATATACGAGGATTATGGATATGGTACTGCTATTAAAAGGAAGATTTGATCAAAGGCTGGTATAACGACTTGATGCCTCCTGATAATCATGTAACCATAGATTTGAGATCAGGCAGTGTTCTGTAAAATTTAAACTCGAAGCTGTCTTAAAAATAGAAATATGGTTCAAGGTCGAGGAAAAATGAAAAAGGTAACCGGAGGAATATATGTAATATTTCGAGGATTAGCTTTTTGGTTTTGACAATGAAATTGAGACATATAGCATTTTTGAGATAGCTTCTAAAAACATGGGAGTTGAACATGGATGAACCGGTATTGTTTGACATAGAAGAAAAAGTGGCTGTTATTACGCTTAACAGGCCGGATAGGAGAAATGCCATCAACCAGGCGCTTCTAATCAAATTGTACGATTGCCTGGAAGAAGTGGAAAGAAATAGCGATATCAGCGTTGCCGTATTAACCGGCAGCGGAACAACATTTTGCGCAGGCCTTGATCTATCGGTTATCGTAACGGAAAACCTGATGGATCCCCGCGAAGACGGCACTGATTTAATGGATATTGTAAAAGCGTGTAAAAAGCCGTTAATTGGCGCAATTAACGGCCATGCAATCACAGGCGGATTTGAGCTTGCTCTTAACTGTGATTTCCTGATCGCATCCGAGAATGCATCATTTGCCGATACCCATGCAAAGATCGGGATTCATCCGGGGTGGGGCATGTCACAGCTTCTACAGGATGCCATTGGCCGGAGACGGGCATTGCAAATGTCGCTGTCATGCCGGTTTATTAATGCTGAACAGGCATTTAACTGGGGGCTTGTCAATGAAGTTGTACCCAGTGATGCGCTTATGACCCGTGTTAAACAGATTGCAAAAGATATCTGCTCGGTTAATCCGTATATGATGCAAAAAGTGAAGAACCTGATCGAGTATCGTCGAGGCACCACCTTGACGCAGGCGCTGGCCCATGAGAAAGAAGATTTTACAGCGTTTCTTGAAAGCTTAAAAACAGTTTCTACTTAAATGACTCAGAAAGGCTACGATTATCTTCAATAGCCCTTGAGGCGATATCTGCTGAGACACGAATAAGATTTTTACATGTTTCAGAAGTCTCGATATGTCTTGCAAAAATTTCCGGGGAGTTGAATTTTTTTCCCGTTATTTGGCTGCATTCAATGGAACCGGCAGTGTCTTTAAATTGATTCACCACCTCTTTTCCAATGGAAAATGTATCGATGGCTTTGCCCGGTTTTTTTTTCATTAAATTAATATGGCCGATTACAAACTTTTTTAAGTTTGTCGCATAACCCATGTGCCGAAGATTAAACCCATGGATCAAATTAAGGGCCAGGATCGAACCCGCTACTGCACCGCAAAGGCGGCCTTTTAAGCCGATGCCGCCATCGAAAACAATCGACAGCCTTTCCAGCTGGTCATTTCCAACACCTGTTTTTTCACGTATCTGTTTGAGAACCTCCTGGGCGCAGTGAAATTGAGAGGCGGCGTAATCATGACCCTTTAAATCGGTTTCCGACAGCTGATTATTGTGATTCAGTGTCAGATAGTTCAGCGCGCCGCCCGCCATGAGCATGCACCTGATGATCTTATGTGCGGAAAGAAAATATTTCAGCTGTCCGGACACGCTGTGAAAATCAACCTTATTCCTTTCCCTGCATTGGGTTGTGCTGTAAGTCCCATGAAACCATTCCATGTAATTGCCAACAGTTTTTATGACTGCAGCTTCCGCGCCATTACCGTTATTTTTCAGATGATGATCATTCATTAATGCAATACCAAGCGCTCCCCCCGATGCTATGCCGCAGGTGGAACCATTTGCCACGCAGCCTCCCTCCAGGCCGGTGGCGGACATCAGTATAATATCATCTTTTTCGTGGACTGCATCCTGCACTCCTTCAAGAGTCGCAAGCGCTCAATTCAATGCCTTTAAAAGCCGGGCGCTGTTTTTCAGTTTTTGAAAATTCTGTTTGAAATCAATCATTGGCATCTTTCTCCTTATTTTTTTCAAGTTTATATAGTTTCTAACCCAAATGTCAAATCTGTTTATGGTTTTGAAACTTTTTCCTTCCTGATTGACTCTTTTGCGCCATTCCCTTACAATTTGCCCGCATCAAATGGATGTCGACAAAAGCGCCGGAAAGTAAAAATTATGATAAGCATTGAAAATTTATCAAAAAGTTTTGGACCCCAGGTGATTTTTGATCAGGTGGATTTTAAGATCAATCCCCGGGAAAAGATAGGGCTCGTGGGAAGAAACGGGCATGGCAAGACTACCTTTTTTAAGCTTTTGATCGGACAGGGGCAGCCTGACGAAGGACGGATATCTGTTCCGTCAAACTACAGAATCGGCTATGTCCGACAGGAAATTGAATTTACAAGAGAAACCGTCGTTGAAGAGTGTATGACCGGCCTTGCAGCAGAGGAAAAGGATTGTTTCTGGAAAGCTGAAAAAATTCTTGAAGGGCTCGGGTTTTCCGGAGAAGACATGAAAAAGGACCCATACACGTTTTCGGGCGGTTACCAGGTTCGTCTCAACCTAGCCAAAGTGATAGTTTCAGAACCCGACCTTCTTCTCCTGGATGAGCCTACCAATTATCTCGATATCGTGTCTATTCGATGGGTTGAGCGGTTTTTACAGGGCTGGCAGAGGGAACTCATCGTGATCACGCATGACCGGAGTTTTATGGACAATGTGGTAACGCACACCGCCGGAATATACCGAAAAAAAATACGAAAGATCGTTGGCAATACAGGTAAGTTTTACGACCAGATTGCCCTGGATGAAGAAGTGTATGAAAAGACCCGGATCAATGAAGAGCGCAAGCGCAGGGAGACGGAGCTGTTTATCAGTCGTTTCAGGGCCAAGGCCAGGCTGGCGGGCCTTGTGCAGTCTCGAATCAAGACTATAGAAAAGCTTGAAAAACATAAAAAAGCGGAGCTTGTTAAAACTCTTAATTTTTCATTTCGCAGTCTTCCATACAAGGGAAAGGTCGCTATGCATGTAAAAGATATTGCCTTTTCCTGGGACAAAACCGATTCGCTGTTTGAGAACCTGAATTTTACAGTATCGGCAGGTGATCGCCTGTGTGTTGTTGGAAAAAACGGAAAAGGTAAAACAACGCTTCTGAAAATTCTTGCCAAAGAACTGGTGTCTAACCATGGAGAGGTTGTTTACAGCCCTGGTATAAACGCCGGTTTTTTCGAACAGGGCCATATAATGCAGCTGAATGATGAACGAACCGTCGAGGAAGAAGTGCTCTACTCCCATCCGGATGTCGACCGGCAAACGGCCAGAAATATTTGCGGCGCAATGATGTTTGAAGGTGATAATGCATTAAAAAAGACCGGAGTTATTTCAGGCGGTGAAAAAAGTCGGGTTGTTCTCGGAAAGCTTTTGGCAACGCCGGTTAATCTTCTTCTTCTGGATGAGCCTACCAATCATCTTGATATGGAATCTTGTGACGCGCTGATGAATGCAATCAATGAATTTAGCGGGGCGGTTGTAATGGTGACTCACAATGAAATGTTTCTTCACACACTTGCAGAGCGGCTTATTGTGTTCAGAAACAATAGTGTCGATTGTTTTGAGAGCAATTACCGGTCATTTCTGGATAGTGGCGGCTGGCACGATGAAGGAATTCAGGCGGCGGCGGAAGAAAAGAACATCCAACCGTCTGCATCAAATGAAAAGATAACGAAAAAGGAAGTCAGGAAGATCAGGTCTGCAATAATCACAAAACGGTCAAAAGTTCTGAAGCCGCTGGAGAAAAAAATTGAAGATATTGAAAGCGAGATCGTGGCCATGGAGGTTGGTCTTGAAGAATTTAACCGGTTAATGCAAGAGGCTTCTCTGGCAGGAGACGGAAAATGGATTCAAACCATTTCACAGGATATACATCGTTGCAGAACATCCATTGACCATCTTTTTGATGAACTGGAAGCCATTATGAAACAGCTTGAGAAAGAGCGGATTATATTTGAAAAAGAGATGGCAGCCCTGGAGTCTGAATAACGCATCATAACTTTAACTTTCCACGCATTGATCAAGGTTTGACATTGTCACTAAAATAGGGATATAAAAAGTAAAATCAAAATAGGAGGATAAACCCGGGTGACGGAAGCGAAAAATAAATTTCACATAGTCTGGGGATTTGCACTCGTTTCAGCAGGCCTCGGGGTTATCTACAGAATACCTCAGGTAATTCAAAGAATTAAAGAGATAGGCAGTTTTTCTTCTGAACTGTTTTTCATCAAGTTTTGTTTTTATCTTATGGCGGTAATGCTTATAGGCGGTGGTTCAAAAAAAATATATGATCACTATAGAAAATTGACTGATAAAATTGAAACCAAATAGTAGTATTTCCGGTCTGTCCGGGTCAGGGTGAGCAAGATGTCAACAAATACCGGTACCGTTCAAAATGGAGATATCAACGATCTCAAGTCAGAGGTCGAATACAGGGAAAAAGCACGGGATATCAATAAAAAAATATTTGCGGCGGCAAATATTGATGAAATATTGATCGATCTTCACGATGAAATAACGGGCCTTTTTGAGGCTGAGCGCCTGACAGTCTATTATGTTGACGGGATAAAAAGAGAACTGGTTTCAAGATTCAAATCAGGACCTGAAATTGAAGAAATCAGGGTTCCCCTTTCTCCTTCAAGTATAGCGGGCTATACCGCATACAAGCAAAAGCTGGTGAATATCCGTGATGTCCATGATAAAGACGAGTTAAAAAATATTGACGTATCTTTGAAATTTGACAGCAGCTGGGATGTAAAAAGCGGCTTTCATTCTAAACAGATCCTTTGTTTTCCGATTGTTTTTAAAAAGATGCTTTTAGGGGCGATACAGCTAGTCAACAGAAGGGACGGGAATCCGTTTTCGGCAGAGGATGAAAAAAATGTCTCCGAACTTTCGGAAACAATGGGAATAGGCCTGTATAATCAGAAACGGATGTCTGCAGCAAAGGTTACACGCAAAACCAAGTACGACCACCTCCTGGAAAACCATATCCTGACCCAGAAGGAACTTAAAAAGATTATTATTGATTCCAGGGAAAAGAGTGTGGCGGTTTCAACTATTATGATCAAGGACTACAATGTTCCCAAAAAAGATATTGGTGAGTCGCTTAGCAGGTATTTTGGCGCGCCGTATGTCGAGTTTAACAGGAACTCCTCTATTCCGGGAGAACTCCTTGCAGGTCTGAAAGTTCCGTTTATGAGAAGCAACTTCTGGGTGCCCCTGGGACTGGAGGATGATGAGGTTGTGATAGCGATCAATGACCCCCACGATCTTCAGAAAAGTGGCGATATCAAGTCTTTGTTCCCGGGTCGAAAAATTAAATTCAACATTGCATTCAAAGATGACATCCTTGAATACATCAAGCTTTTTACACAGGATGAAAAAGAACTTGCCTCAATAGATGATATTATTTCCCAGCTCCAGGATGAAGATGATGACGTCGAAGATGATGTATCCGGCCTTGATGAGGAGAGTAGTGCGGTTGTTCAGCTGGTTAACAAGATCATCCTGGATGCCAATGCCAGGGGTGCGTCTGATATACATATTGAGCCCTATCCTGGAAAAAACAACACCCAGGTAAGGATCAGGGTGGACGGGTCCTGCGCACTCTACCAGACGATTCCATATCAGTACAAGGCAGCGGTGGTATCACGCCTTAAGATTATGTCTGATCTTGATATCGCAGAACGCAGGAAACCGCAGGACGGAAAAATAAAATTTAAAAAATACGGCGGACTCGACATAGAGCTTCGTGTCGCCACTGTTCCTACTCAGGGCGGTCTTGAAGACGTTGTCATGCGTATCCTTGCGGCAGGGGACCCAATCCCTCTTGACAAAATGGGGTTTACTGAACACAATTACAAACAACTTATTGATACCATCATCAAGCCTTACGGCATCATTTTTGTCTGCGGGCCTACAGGTTCAGGTAAAACAACAACCCTGCATTCAGCACTCGGATATATCAATAAAACAGAAACAAAAATATGGACAGCGGAAGTCTTAGGCAGGTTCAGGTAAAGCCGAAAATCGGGTTTGATTTTGCCGCTGCGATGAGGGCCTTTTTACGTGCCGACCCTGACGTTATTATGGTGGGTGAGATGCGTGACAAGGAGACCACGAGTATCGGTATCGAGGCGTCTCTTACAGGGCATCTCGTTTTTTCAACGCTCCACACCAACAGTGCCCCTGAAAGCATCACCAGGCTTCTCGACATGGGCATGGACCCTTTCAATTTTGCTGATGCGATTCTTTGTATTCTGGCCCAGCGTCTGGTTCGTACGCTATGCAAAAAATGTAAGAAGGAATATCATCCTCCACAGTCTGAATTTGACGAACTGGTCAGAGAATATGGAGCTGAGCAATTTGAGGAACTTAATATTAAGTATACTGACGATCTTAAATTGTTTAAGCCGGAAGGGTGCGATTCCTGCAGCAATACCGGATATGCAGGGCGAATGGGAATACATGAGTTGCTGATTGGTACCGATCCGATGAAGAAACTGGTTCAGCTTTCTAAGCCAATGGAGGAGATCAGGGCGCAGGCTGAAAAGGACGGGATGAGGAGCCTGCTTCAGGACGGTATCTCAAAAGTTTTTCAGGGTAATACCGACTTGCTGCAGGTTAGAAAAGTCTGTATCAAATAGAGTTTGGAGATTGGCTGTTTAACGCCTCCCGGTATTTTTTCAGTTGCTTCTGGTAGTGAAACCGGTCCTTGCCGGCTATTTCAAGCGCCCGCCTTTCAGTCATGACAGCCATTTCGTACTGTTGATTCACGAAATAACTTTCCGCCAATGTATCCAGGATGTGTGGCGCTTTTTTTAGCATTAATGCTTTTTTGGCAAGCGTAAGCGCTCTTTCAGGGTTTCTGAAATAATCATCCTCACATGTTGCGTAAAGCCAGGCCATGTTATTCAACACTTCAGGGTTGTCAGGTTCCAGCAGGAGGGATTTTTCATAAGACTCGATTGCTTTTCGGTATTTTTTAATTGTTATGTAATAGTAGTCACCAAGTTCACGGTAAAGTATTGGGTTGTCAGGTGTTTTTTCGATTTCTCGTGTAATGACGGTCTCAAAAAAATGCCTGCTCAGTTTTTTCCCTGCTTCACCATAGTTCAGGTTGTATCCGATTCCGCCGATAACAATCATCAGGAAGGTATATATTAGGATGCTTTTTTTTACTTTTTTGTTATGACGTTCAATCCAGGACCTGTCCGCTTCACACTTTTTCAGATAACCGACTCTTTGGCTTATGCTGAAATGATGCCAGTTGGGTTTGTCCGGCGAATGGCTGCCTGCAGCACCTATTTTTTCAAGTGATGAGATGAGGGGCGTCGCATTATCGAGCAATTCATAAACAAATATGTCTGCCTGACGTTCAAAATTTCGCATAAAGTAACCGAAAATAAATCTGAAGTAAATGATGAACACGGCAACATCAATAATGCTGAAGACCATTGAAAACATATCAGTTCCTGTTGGATCTGATCCAAATGTCATGTGATAAACAGGTTCTATGTATATTACTGCAAATATAATAAGGTTAAAGACTGAATATGATAAAAGCATGAATCCTATGAAAAAAAAGAGATAGAGCACGAGGTGATATTTTTTAACATGGCCGGTTTCATGGGCCATTACAGCATCAAGCTCTTCGGGCGACAGGTAACGGAGAAGTGCCGGGGTTACCAGAATATAACGGAACTTCTTAACAATGCCCATCACACCCGCTGTTATCATTCTTCCGCCAAAAAGGGGCCAGTTGAGAATTTCAGCATATTCAACATTGGCGTTTTTCAAAAAAGACTCTATTCTTGTGCGAAAGATACCGTCAGCCAGCGGTTTACATCCCCAGAATCTCTGTATCAGAACCGGTGCAAAAAAGGCTAGCACCAGAAGGAAGATAAGGAAGTAACCGGCCTGGCCTGCAGGACTTGAAAGAATTGTTTTTGGAAATTCAAATGGCAGCAGATTGACTATATCCGCTATTCCGGACAGAAGCATCCAGGGGATAAAGACCGGTACGGAAAACGATATGTTTGATCGAATGTATTCCTTCAAAGACATTCCGTCGCCATGAAGCAGTCTTTGTGAGGTGTAAGCGCTGTCCCATATAATACAGAGATAAAAGATAAACAGGGCGATGAAGCACAGTGCAAGCAGGGTGGGGATCTCTCTGAAAACAGTAGTGCTTGTAAAATATGACGGCAGGTCCAGAACGTATATGTTTATAGAAAAAATAACAACCGCCATTATGGACTGGCGTGTAACAAGGGTATCAAACCTCTGGTTAGGGTTGAAAATATTGCCGGCAGCAATATCTTTTTCAAGTTTTTTAAAAGAATGCCTGGTGGTCCAGTAAAAGAAAAAAACAAGTCCTGTGAAAAATGAAATAGCTTCGCCCGAAGAAATACCGGTCTCTTCTGAAGGTTGGTATGTTGAATATATGAGAAGAACAACTATAAAATAGAGAAAATTGCCGAACATGGATTACGCTTTCCCTGGTGGTGATTTCGATAGTGATTCATATGAGCTGAAGTATCTTTCCTTTTCACTGTAAATACAGCCGCAATATTGCTGGCGGTACATGTTAAGCTTTTTTGATTCTTCAATGCCGTTTTTCCACCCTTCACGAAAGTCTTGATAATAGAACCTGATGCCGACTGATTTCCCGACTGCTTCACCTGTTTGTTTTATCCTGTCATGTTTTTGAAACTTACTGTATAGAAGCGTTGATGAAAACGCGTCGAATTTTCCTTTTTTTGCGGCAAGGGCTGTTGCCTTAAGTCTTTCATAATAACATGATACGCATCTTTCAGCCTCCCTGAAGACAACATTTCTTAAAAAACCTTCAAGATCATAATCTTTTTGGAAGATGATCTTAAACTCTGCATAGTCGGAATAGTGTTCAAGCGCTTCCTGGCGCTTAAGACATTCAGTGTATGGATGGATATTATGCCGGTAAAAAAAACCCATCACACTGATTCCCTCTTCACGGAGGACATTTAGTGGATATATTGTGCATGGTGCGCAGCATGTATGAAGAAGCAGTTTCATTTTCTTTTTCCGAAAATAGCGGTTCCTATCCTGACACGCGTCGCTCCTTCCTCGATAGCGGCCTCAAAATCAC
>JAFDJC010000071.1 GCA_019307665.1 Deltaproteobacteria bacterium
ATTGGTAATAAAATTAATTCAACATTTTCTCTAAAAGAAAGATTTTCATTTTTAAACAATATTCTTCAATACTTTTTAAACAATATTCTTCAACGATAGGTTTTCAATATTCGACATAATAACGTTCCGTTTCCATGAAAGGGATTTATGCATTGGGTAACACCGGCAACTCGTTGCCGGTGCCCGCAGGGCAAGAAGCTGTTCTCAAAATTTACGCCCACTCAAAGTTTCTTGTGCTTTGCACCCAGACAACAAGTTGTCTGGGCCACCCCTATCACAACCTATTGAAAATATATGAATTTTAAAAAACCGTAATTGCTTTCTCTGTTTATATTTCCAAAAATTGCTTTCTCTGTTTATATTTCCAAAAACTAATCGGAACATATTTCTGACAATGAGTATAAATACCTGTAAATCTTTGCAGACCAGTGGTCATTCAAGAACAGGTGTTATAATCAATCATGTGATAACGGAAGAATCAGATAGGCTGGATGGCTTTGCTGCATCGCAAAATACAACTGCTGGAAATGTAATACAAAACGATAAACGATTTTACAATCTATTTGATACAAACGATTTTCACGGCAATCATTTGTATAGCAAAATTGCTGCGTTGCAATATATTGCTTGACAAAATCCGGCATTGGAGTTATTGTATTGTTAAATATAAAGATTTTTACTAGCTTTATGAAACATTTTGATAAAGGGAGGACTCAAACATATGCCGGATTCCATTATGACTCTATTTCCCTACACCAAAAACTATTTGAATGGACTTAAAAAATCCTTTGAATTCAGCTCATTAATGACTGAAATCGGAACAAACTCAATCGAAGCCGGTTTTAAAGCATATGGACAAAACTTTGGCACCGAGTCCAGTAACTCTTTATTGCTTGCCTCTAAAACAAGTATGTTAAACGCCATGGCTCATTTACAGAAAAATGCACTGGACCAGGTAGAATTTATCAAGATGTTCACTGACGAACCCATGGAACAGGACTGGTCCTTTGACTACAAAAACTCTGATATACTTCTCGACCTTCCGGGATTAAGGCTTATTGATATCTCTTTGGATGTAAAACATAAAATAGGTAACTACAGTGTTGTATTTGCCCCGCGAGCAGGGCACCATTCAAATATAGCAGAAAGGACAGCCCTGTTCATGAGAGACAGGGGACTGACCCGAATGGCGGTGGTGGAGCAAAAGTGCGCATCGGAAATTCCGCTTTATATAAATGGAGAAAGACACTATGAAAACTTTGATGGCCAGGTTGCACAATATACGGCTATTCTTGAGCTTTTAAGAAATATCACCGGTTGTCCACCGCACCTTATTGCTGTCTGTCAGCCCGGTCCCCTGCTTGCCGCAACACTTATTTTAAATCCTGATCTCGGCAAAACCTTTGGCTCCGCCGGCTCGCCCATGCACACAGAGGGAGAGGAAGGTCTTCTTACAAATTTCTCCCGACTGATGGGAGAAAGCTATATCGATTCCCTCATGGATCTTTTTTATAGAAAGGTTCCCGAGGGAAAGAAAGGTGCCGGCAGGAAAATTTACGATGGCCGAATGCAGGTCTTTGGATTTTACCTGCTGGGCATCGATCAGCACTTTAAAAATTTTCGAAAAGCCTTTTCCGACATTAAAAAAGGAGATAAGGAAGCATATCTAAAGCAGAAACATTTTTATGATTGGTACAACTATGTAACCCACTTTCCCGCAGGCTTTATCAGTGACACATACAAAAAAATATTTGTAAAAAACCAGCTGATAAAGGGAACGCTTGAAATAAACGGGAAGTCTGTTGGCATCAAAGACTACCCTGCCGATGTTCCGATTTGGGCTCTGGGAGGAACAAAAGACGATATCGCCCCACCCCTCCAGGCAACGGGACATATCCCACTGATTAAATCCGTGCCGGACGAAGACCGGCTGGTCCTTTTGGCTGAAGCAGGGCATATGGGACTTTTCCGCTCAAAAAGAGTGCTGGAATCAGATTATGAAAAGATAACGCAGTTTATACTTGAACGTAGTGATTATTCATCTTGATCTTTTGGGTCTTTACCATTTTTGAAGAAATTATTTGAAAACGGGTTAAGCATGGGGTTAAGATTTGTAAAATTCTTGGCCGTCTTTTGGGCCATGCTGGAAAAATCCTGCCCCATTTCCAGCCATTTCTTGAACTGATCATCGGCGGCATTTTTATAAGCCAGATAGTTTTGCACTGTCTGCTCCAGGTATTTTTCGAAAAATTCAGATAGAACATTTTCACCATGCCTTATTATGAGATGAAGAAGGGGGAGCGGCAAAAGCGTATTTTTCTTTTTCGCCTTTTCAAGAATAATCTGGGTTAATGTAAAGGCTGTAACATCTTCGCCGGTTTTTACCTCCACAACCTCTACAATCTTTCCATCTTTAATCAAGTCCTCGAGCTGGTTCAGTGACACGTATTCGCTTTTTTCAGTGTCATAAAGCCGCCTGTTCGGATATTTTTTGAACAAAATTTTTTCTTGCGCCATAATTTTTCACCCTCAGATTGATTTGTTGTAATGCAGCAACAAACTAAATCACAAAAGAAGATAAGTCAATAAAAAATGATATAAACGCCATTTATAGCGCCGAAACATGATATCGGCATTCTGCGTATCCAAATTATTTTTATTGTGCAGTGCACAATTTTTTCTTGACATGTGGATTTTCTGTTCTATCTTAATATTAAAACAGAAATAAAAGAACAACCAAATTAATGAAAAAACAATAAATAAAAGGAGGCCAAAAATGAATGAAAAAACAACAAATAAAAGGAAGCCTAAAATGAATAAAAAGACAATAAGTCAAAGGAGGCCCAAAATGGAAAATACAGAACTTATAAGAGAAGTTGTAAACACAAACAGAACATTATTTGACCAGGCTTTTAATGCCGGGGTCGCAATACAGAATGAAACTGAAAAGGCTGTAAACACTTTTTTAAATAATGCTGCGTGGGTTAATAAAGATGCCAAAAATTATATTTCCAGCCTGTCTGACGTGTATAAGCAGGAAAGGGATAAATTGAAAGGCTTGGTTGACGAAGGATTCAATAATGCCAATAGACTGCTGGAAGGCCAAAATAGTTCTCATTAACGCCAATTATTTTTGAGATGGGTTCTAAACTTTGAATAATTGCCCGGATATTCCACAAGTTCTTTATCAGGAATATCCGGGCAATATGTCTCATAATATTTTTTTATTGAGACACCTTATTGAGACATTCAGACAATATTTCTTGTTGATTACTCTGCTTATTATCCTGGTCATATTTTCAATACTGTTAACATCATTAGAGCCACAAGTGTTTAAAGGAAGTAAAAGAAACTATCGGTTTTGATGCGATGGCATATTTAGTTTGGCCCGGATGTTGCTATCTTTAAATAGAGAGGTTGCTATCTTTAAATAAAGAGGTTGCTATCTTTAAATAAAATAGAAATAAAATAGAAACATTTAATTAAGAAGGGGGATAAAAATGGATAACAAACAAATTTTAAAACAAATGATCCAGTTCAACAAAACATCATTCGACAACGGCTTCAGCGCAATGAAGATTGCACAGGAACAAGGCGAAAAGATGCTCGCCGCTTCTCTCGATCAAGCCACATGGCTTCCGGAGGAAGGAAGGAAAGCGATAAAAGACTGGACGGATGCATATAAAAAGGGATTTGACGATTTAAAAACAGCAATGGATGAGAACTATAAAAAAGTAGAAGAATTTATTAAAGGGTAGACTTCATGGCCAATGCAAAGAAAAATGCATCAACGGGTGAGAGGTCCATGTTTGAAGCATGGGCCTTAAATGCAAAGTCGTGGGAAACGCTTTATAAAGCATTTCCCATGCCGGAAACCTTTGATTCGGTTTTCAAGAGTATTCAACCTTCTTCGGAAAGTGTCCTGAAAATGACCGAAACCGGATGGGAAAGTTTTAATATACTCATGGGAGATTGGCAGAAGCAATTAAATGATATCTCCAGACAGCCCGGCACATCTATGTTCTCCGGCCTTGATCAAGATGCTCTGGGTAAGTGGTCAGAGCTTTATGATAAGGAGTTCAGAAAGTTTCTAAACATTCCCCAGCTTGGACTCACAAGATTCCATCAGGAAAAAATAAATCATACCCTTGATACATTTGTCCGCTTTCAGAATACCATGGCAGAATTTCTACATCTTTTATATAAGCCGATTGAAAAGTCGGGTGAGGATATGCAGAAAAAAATATCAGACCTGGCTAAAAATGATGAGCTTCCCGAAGAACCTAAAGCATACTACAATATCTGGGTAAAGATACTGGAAAAAAACTACATGGTCCTGTTTAAAACAGAAAAATATCTGAATTCGCTGGGGAAGACCATGCAGGCCATGGAAGAATATTCGAGGGCCAGGAAAGAGGTTGTTGACGGTTTTTTGCAGACATTTTCCATACCAACCACAAAGGATATGGATGATGTTTATAAGGATATGTATGTTTTAAAAAAGCGGGTGCAAAAGCTTGAAAAAATGATGCGCGAACAAAAAGAAAAATTGCAGGGAGACAAATGATATGACCAAGCCGGGAGTTCCTGTAGACCTTATCCTGTCAAAACTTGCCCAAGATACAGGCGGCATACAGTCACGACTGCAAAAGGCTTCGGATGTTCTTCTCAGCCCCCTTGAAACCAAGATTGCATCCACGCCTTATGAGGTTGTTTACCAGGAGGACCGTGTAAAACTCAAATACTACAAAGCCGGAAAGGATACCAGGAAGGACAAAGGGGCTGCATCGAAAACGCCGCTTCTTATAATTTATGCGCTGATCAACAGGGAAACCATGCTGGACTTGCAGCCTAAGAAAAGCGTTACGGAAAGCTTTCTCAAAAAAGGAATGGATCTTTACATGGTTGACTGGGGTTACCCTTCCAGGAAAGACAAATTTCTGACAATCGATGATCACGTAAATGGTTATATCAATAATATTATCGATTTTATCCGAAAAAAGCACAATATACAGGCTGTAAATATAATGGGAATCTGTATGGGAGGCACCCTTAGCGTTATCTATACTGCTCTTCATCCTAAAAAAGTAAAAAATCTGATTACAACGGTCACCCCTACAAATTTTGATACAGACCAGGGACTTCTTCATATATGGATGAAGAGTATCGATGTGGACCGAATGATTGATACACTGGGAAACATGCCGGGTGATATGATGAATTTCGGATTTCTCCTTCTGAACCCGGCCCGACTGATGCTGGACAAATATGTCGGTTTCATGGAGAACATGGATAAAAAGGAATTTGTGGAAAATTTTATCCGCATGGAGAAATGGATCTTTGACAGCCCTGACGTGCCTGGTGAAACCTTCAGACAGTTTGTTAAGGACGGATACCAGAAAAACCTTCTCATACAAAATAAGATGGAGGTTGGCGGACAGATAGTGGATTTAAACAATATTACCATGCCCCTGTTAAATATTTACGGCAAATATGACCACCTTGTACCGCCTGCAGCATGTGAATTGCTGACAAAAAAAGTCGCCAGCAATGATACGGAAGATGTCTGCCTCGATACAGGTCACATCGGTATCTATGTGAGCTCCAAAACACAAAAGGAATTTGTCCCAAAAATTATTGACTGGCTTGGGAAAAGGGAGGGAGATGAAAATGCCAAGTGATATAAGTTATTTTAAAAGTATATGCCGCTTGAGCAAGGCATTCGGAAAAATTCAGAGCAGAAAAAAACTTCTGGAACTTATTGTTGAAAGCGCTATAGACACAATGAACGGCAAAGCAGCCTGCCTTTTTCTTTTTGATGAAGAGAAAGATATATTTGTTCCTGCAGCACAGAAAGGCCTTTCAAAAAACTATGTCCATCAAAAACCTGAAAAAGCGGGAAAACATATCAAAAAGCTGGTTAAAAACGGGTATATTGCAATACAAGATGCTGTAAATGACAAACAATCGGATAACCACGATATAAAGGCAGCTGAGAGAATTGCATCCATCCTTTCGGTACCGGTCATGGATAATGAACAAATCGTTGGTGTTCTTACGCTTTATACGGATCAGTCAAAAAAATTCTCAAAAGACGAGGTCAGCTTTTTACAGGCCCTTGCCGAACAAGGCGGCATGGCCATAGAACGAGCCCGCCTGATTGGTCAGCTCCGGAATAACACAAAGCTTTTCCATGATCTTTCAACTGGAATAAATTCCACGCTTAAAATTAATGAAATCATGCATAAACTTACGACAGGCCTGGCTAAAGCACTTAAGGCAAAAGGAGTTTCTATAAGTCTTATAGATGAAAAAAGCGGTGAACTGCGTCTTGTAGAATGCCATGGATTAAGCGATTCATATTGTGACAAAGGAGCAATAACGCGGGAAAAAATAGTCCCCGTTGTTCTGGACGGCAAAACGGTTATTATCGAAGATGCAAAGAGCGACGACAGTTTATCTTTCCATGTACAAAACCGGGAAGAGGGAGTTACTACCCTCCTTGCTGCCCCGATTAAAACAGTTAACGGCATTATCGGCATTATGCAGCTTTACTATGGCTACAAGAAGCGTTTTTTCGATGATGAAGTTTTAATGGTAAATACACTGGCCGGTCAGGCGGGAACAGCTGTTCAAAATGCTGCCTGCTATTTGACACTGGAAAACGAGATGGATGATCTGAAAAGTGACATATGGAGTCATCGTTCATGGTTTTAAAATAAAGGAGCATCATCATGATCGGAAAAACAATAGACCAGATAAAGAAAGGCGATTTTTCGGAGTTTACAAAGACAGTCTCTGAATCAGATATTTATCAGTACGCTGGAATAACAGGGGACTTTAACCCGGCGCATGTAAATGAAACCTATGCCGCCAAGACCTTTTTTAAAGCCAGGATCGCCCATGGTATGCTTTCAGCTGGTTTTATTTCAGCCATACTCGGCAACCATCTGCCCGGACCGGGTTCTATATATATAAAACAGGAGCTTAACTTTCTTGCCCCGGTTTATATAGGAGACACTATCACCGCCCGTGCTGAAGTCATTGAAGTAGATATGGAAAAGAACAGGGTCACTTTGAAAACAGACTGTTTTAACCAGGACGGTAAAGCAGTTATCGAAGGTAAAGCTGTATTGAGCCCGCCAAAAAAGCCTAAAGAGTAGCCTCGTTTCAATTATTTGAGATGGTTGGCTGGCCGTTGTAGATCAGTTGGTTTTTTGACTGAAATTCGAGAGTTGTCTGCTCGCCCTCCTCTTGGCACTGCCAGCAGCCTTTCAGGAGTGCATAACCCTCTATCGCGTTACTGGACAGGTTTAGAAGCAAAACGAATGCCATCGCCAAAACAACGCTAACAAAAACCTTAAATAATTTGTAGTTTGTCATGATCGCCTATCCTGTAACAGTTTATATTATTTTTGGGATTGACTAGAACAGAGGGTCCTCTCTCCCACTTCCTTGTGGTCACTGACTATTTTTATATGTTTTTATTATAAGTGAAAATTATTTATGTAGTCTCATAACAATAAATATTAGATAAATCATATAAAATCAAGAGGTTTTCCTAAAACACCCTCGGATCCCTTCAAAAAGGTTAATATCTCACAAAATTTACAGGAACCAGAAAATCTTTCGATCCTCCTCTGAATATGTATTGTGAAATCGATTAGTTCTATTTGAAACAGGAAAACTTTTTGGGGAAAGTTTAATATTTTTATTGGGACACTTGTGTATCATCGAAGCAATTAAATGAATATAGTTGAATACCGGTTTCGAGAGCCTGGCCATAAATATATGATATTATAAAATAATATAAGTTTTAGAAACTTTTAGACATGGCACAGTATTTGATAGTATATATAGGGAGATAAGCCGAGGTAATATGAAATTAATTAGATCTCTAAATGAAAAATTTGAAAGCCAGTCCGCTATATACTGGGGAAATATGTCCAGGTTTACCAACCTTCTTACTATTCTGAACCTGTCCCTGTTTTTTATCAGTGAGTTAGTTATTACTCATGGATATTACTATACTTACTATTCACTGTTGTGTCTCGGGATTGTTCACCTCGGTCTGCTTATTCCATTTGGTCTGTTTAACAGGCTCTGGTACTACTGCATTGTTATGGTTTTTGAAGCTGTTGCGATTCATTTTTTTGTTATAAGCGTATGGTACTGGATTATTACAAATAAAACATGAGGTGCGTTATGAAAAAAATAATTCTGTTTTTTACCGCGGCATCATTTTTTTTTAGTTTTTCATCAGCTTTTTCCAGTGATTTTTATTCAAACCCATACTGGAATACTGGAAAAGCCGAGTACCAGCTGTATGAAGCCCGGATTAAAAAATATGGTATCATGAGAACTGCCGAAGTTAAAATAATTATGGTAAAAGAGCCCTTTGATATGGAAAAGATTGTAAAAACCCGAAGGGAAAAAAATGCCGATGATGTGATCAAGATGAACTATATACAGGTAATCCCTACCGGTGTTTACAACTACTATCAGACAGCCTCAATATTTTTCCATAGGAAAACCGGCACCGTGATGAAATACACAATGAGCAGCCAGGACGGCTGCGGAAACACTTTTATGGAATATCTTCTGAAAGACACACGGCATGAGTTCAAATTTTATTCCTATTTTGATGATGAAGGTGATAAAGAGATATCGATTGAGCGTGGGAATTTCTTTTTTTATGATAGCCTGCCGATATCTCTCCGCCCTATGCTGAATGGAACCGGCCTGCATAAAATAATGCTGGCAAGATCCTTTATTTCAAACAGGACGGAACCTGTAAAAATTGAAGAGGCAGAAGTTATCATAAAACAGATCAGAACCATTTCAATAAAAGGTAAGGCATATACGCCGGTATACAAGGCAGTGGTGAAATGCCTGGATAAAACAGATACCCTTTATTTTGAAACTGTGTTTCCCTATCGCTTGCTTAAGTGGGATAAGAATAGCGGGGACAGTCTCACGTTAAAGGGAAGCAAGTTTTTTTATTACTGGGAATATACCAAGCCTGAAAACGCTGACTTTTTGATGCAGCAGCAGTAAAACGGAGTTTTAAATTAAATGACGGAATTGTTTTTCAAAGCACTGGCTATTATTTATTTTATGACAGCAGGAACCTTAGTGATTTATGGCCTTAACTGCTATATAATGATCTTCCTTTTTAAAAAGGGGACAAAAAAAGCGGAAGCTTTCAGAAAAAGCATTTATGAACAATCCGGCGATCTTTCTGAATATACGGCAAAACATCAGGGCCTTCCTTCTATTACAACACAACTCCCGATTTACAATGAATACAATGTTGCCGAGCGTGTTATTAAGGCTGCATGCAATATGAAGTACCCTAAAGATTTGCATGAAGTTCAAGTGCTGGATGACTCAACCGATGAAACAAGTGAGCTCATTGCCAAGGTTGCAGCTGATCTTTGCGCTATAGGACATGATATTAAAATTATACGGCGGAAAAACAGGACTGGATTTAAAGCAGGGGCTCTTGCCGAAGGGCTCAAACAGGCGAAAGGGGAACTTATAGCGATATTTGATGCTGATTTTGTGCCGCCCGAGGATTATCTTTTAAAGACAGTCCCGTTCTTTCTTGAGAATTCAGATCTTGGCCTTGTGCAGGCCCGCTGGGGTCATCTGAACAGGCGTGTATCTCTTCTTACAAGGGCTCAGTCAATCGGCATCGATGGTCATTTCATGGTTGAGCAGTCAGCGCGCAACTGGAGCGGACTTTATATGAACTTCAACGGAACGGCAGGCATATGGCGCAAGCCGGCCATATATGACGGGGGAGGCTGGCAGTGGGACACACTTACTGAAGACATGGATCTTTCATACCGCGTCCAGTTTGCAGGGTGGAAGACACTGTATCTACCCGACCTGGTTGTACCTGCTGAAATCCCTGAAGATATCAGTGCCTTTAAAAGCCAACAGTTTAGATGGGCGAAGGGTTCAATACAAACCGCCATAAAACTCCTTCCTCAAATTTTTACAACACCCTCGTCTTTGTTTAAAAAAATAGAGGCTTTTTTCCACCTAACGCATTACATGGTTCACCCTATGATGGCTATACTGGCGGTTCTCGCACTTCCGGTTCTGCTGACGCTCGATGCCGCACCTGGTGCTGTCCTTTTTGTTTTATTGGCAGTGCTCCTGTGCTTTGCCATGGCAGCTCCCAGCACTATGTATATTGTCAGCCAGCAGGCGGCTTACTATAACTGGAAACGCAAAATTGTATTCCTTCCATTTCTTGTTGCTGTGGGTACGGGCCTCGCGGTGTCAAACACACGTGCGGTTTTTGAAGCTGTTTGCGGTATAAAAAGTGGTTTTATCCGCACACCCAAAAAGGGCAACAGGGGAATAAAAAATTACCGTGTCAAAATGCCGTGGACAGCAGTGCTGGAAATCATCCTCGGGTTTCACTGCGTTGTTTCCCTGTTTTTTTATCTCTCTTTTGGCAAATACCTTGTTGGACCATTCCTGGCCATATATGCGGCAGGGTTTCTTTTTACAGGTTTTTTGACAGTAGTACAGTCTTTTATTAAAAATGGATAAAATTCGGGACAACTTGACAACGCACAGGCGCCTGTCAGTAATTCTTTTTTCCGGCAATATACTGCTCATGTTTTTCCTTTGCCTAAAGGGCGGTTTTTTCGGTTTTATAGGAAAATATTTCCTGGATATCGGTTTCCTCGGAATTGACTACAAGATTCCGGCCGGACAATTTATCCTTTTATACAATGCTACCTGGCTGATTAGTGTCGCCATTTTTTTTCTTTATCCTAAAAACCTTTCTTTTAAAAAAAATATTCTGCTTATTCTAATACTTTCCCTTGTATGCCGTTTAGCGCTAATTCCCCATGAGCCTTCAGACGATATTAACAGGTATCTGTGGGAAGCTCGTCTTATAAATGAAGGGATAAATCCTTATCACCATGCGCCTGATGATCCTGCACTGGAAGCCATTGCCCGAACAGATCCATATCATACGAAGATTAACCATCCATATAACCCTGCGGCATACCCCCCGTTTGTCCTGTATTTTTTTTCTTTTCTGATCCGTATAAGCTATACTCCCTTAATTATAAAATTTTTCATGATATTGTTTGATATGGCGGCGGTCTGGTTCATCATGCTGCTTCTTGAACAGCGACAGATTGATCTAAGGTGGACATTGCTATATGCGCTTAATCCTTTGATACTTTACAGCTTTGCCGGTCAAGGGCATTTTGATGCAATGCAGAGTTTTTTTCTCCTTGGCGCTATCTTCTTTTATGACAGGAAAAAATGGTTTTTAATGTTTGTATTTGCCGGGCTGGCGATTCAGACAAAATACGTAGCAGCTGCCGCAATTCCGTTTCTTATCAGGAGAGATAATATAAAGAATATATGGATACTTCCTGTTATCGTTGCGGCCCCTTATATTCCTCTTATTGATTCTCAGTGGAAGCAGTTTTTTTACTGTATCATAAAATTTGGAGATGAATATGCTTTTAACGGCTCCATACATGGTCTGCTTCGTGCTGCCACGGGAGGAATAACCCCGGCAACTGACATATGTAAAATAATGTTGGTTGTATCGCTTGCGCTGGGCCTGTTTTTTTTCCATCCGGAACGGCGCAGTCGCTTTGGGTATGATCCGATACAAGGGTGCCTTTTTGCGTTCAGCGCACTTCTTATTTTTGCTCCAACTGTACATTTTTGGTATATAGCATGGATAATTCCATTTGCAGTTATTAATCAGAGAATGTCCTGGATAGTGCTTTCACTGTCAATCAGTCTGTATTTTGTTGCAAATGGAATTTTACATCATACCGGGCAGTGGGATCTTCCTGTTTGGGCCCAGGTTGCAGAATGGATCCCTTTTGCCATAATATTTTTTCTTGAGGTGTCCTGCTTTTTTAAAAGACTAAAGTATTCTTTTGGGAGTAAATTTCCTGAAACAGTTTCAGTTGTAATCCCTGTAAAAAATGAAGAAACCCGTGTTGAAAAATGCATAAAAAGTGTTCTGACTGACAAAGCTGTCTGTGAAGTAGTTGTGGTTGATGCCGGTTCCAGTGATAATACTGTAGAAATTGCAAGACACTCAGGTGTAAAAGTGATAAATCACTCTGCACCACCCGAGAAAGGTGGAGGACGCGGGGGACAGATATGTCGAGGAATAAAATCAGTGTCCGGCGATGTGGTAGCTGTAGTACATGCTGATACGGATGTGGAGGGTCCTATTTTTACGAAAATTATCAATTTTCTTAAAAAACATCCGGATGTAATTGGTGGCGCTGTCGGAAGCATGTTCGACCAGACGAGTATTCGACTTAGACTTGTTGAAATAGCCAATGATTTTCGCATGGTATTTTTAGGTATCAGTTTTGGAGACCAGGTACAGTTTTTCAGGCGAAAACCTATTATTGAAAACGATTTTTTCCCTGATATACCGCTTATGGAGGATGTGGAATTTAGTATCAGGCTGCACGGCATGGGACGTCAGATTTATCTATTTGAGAAAATTGTTGTTTCATCAAGGAGATGGCAGGTTGTTGGATATAAAAATTTTTTTTCGGTTATTTGGAGGGTAGCATTATACTTAATACTGCGAATCAGAAAGGAACCTGACACAGCTTCATTGTACAGAAGCTATTATGGTAAAGGTTAACGATAGAGTATACAAAACGTTTAATTGATATAACGCGGTATGCTGACACGCATTCAAATGGAGGTAACAAAATGGCTCGTCTTAAAAAAATGACAGAACCTGAAAGAATACATCTTGAAAGTGTAAACTGCCCAACCAGGCCAGGACTCACGTAAAAGTGAGGCGCTTTCCAA
>JAFDJC010000257.1 GCA_019307665.1 Deltaproteobacteria bacterium
ATTCCTGTCACCCTTGAATATACCCAGGGAGGTGCATATGCGATCACCTTTTCAACCGCATCAAGAAAGACGGGTGGTGTGAAACCTGATAAAAAGTCTACAGCTTTATCCTTTTTAAGGAATTCTTTTGAAAGTGGGTGAATAACAAATGCAAAACGGTTGACCCGTTTTTTACTTCCGGAAGGATAAACGATTCTAGGGTCCATTTTTTGAGTACTGATAATTTCCAGTAAGTCATCACCACGAAGCTGGTCTCTTTTTCGTTCAAGGGCAGCTATTATCAGGGCTTCAAGCACATTCGGCCCCACCACTCTTTCCAGGATTTTAGGTGTGGTGTCGATAATAACATCAACGCCCCTTTCTTTAAGAAATTCAACCCTGTCATTATAAGCTGTTGATGTGATAATTATTTTTCCTCCGAGTTCTTCAAGGGCTGCATCTTTAAAGTGGTCAAAGAAACCACTATAAGGAACAACAATTATGTTTGCCTTCTGCATGGCTTTGCTGAGAATATATTCATTCCATGATTTAATTGGTGCAGCTGAAGATGCAAGCCGATTGCTCGGCACCCATTGAAGAATTTCGTGTGCTCCGCGCGCATAAAGCTTAAGGTCTTTAATGGAATTGATAAATTTGGAAATTCCGTTTTCAATAATAGGATCTGCAAATGTAAGGTTGTCCGTATATTCCGACATGACTTTGGCGATTTTGAAACTGGTCATGCCTGACAAAAACAGAACCTTGGAATTTTTAAAATAATCACCGAACTTATGTTCGACAAAACGAAGACACCACTCAAAAGAAACGTCGCGCAGGGCACTTCCGGTGGTTACCGGGGTCTGAATTTGTGCACCCAGTTTATTTATTTTATCCGTATGTTTTTTGGCCAGATACCTTGGTCCAATACCGTAAGGGAATTTTACATTGCCAAGACCGATGGCATCCGCTTCCTTATCCCACTCAAAGAGCATTTCAGCGGCTTTATCCATATCGCCGTCAGTTCCGAAACGTTTAATGTTAAACTCCTGGCCAAGAAATTCTGTTTCAAATTCATAATCATTTTTACTTGTTCCGAGGCTAATACTGATTATCTGTTTCACTTTATCCTCCACATATCATTCGTGATCCAAATTATATCCATTTTTCCTGATGGCGTCCACGGGGCACATTTCCATGGCTTCAGCACACAACCTTTCTTCTTCTTCACATGAAGGCTGTTTGTATACATATTCATATCCTTCTTCAAGGTTTGATCTGAAAATATTGGGTGCTATTTCAGGGCAGATTGCACAGCCGATACAGTTTGTATCCACATAAAATTTGCCCGGAACATTTTCTTTTATCTTTAAAGCGATCGCTTGAGTGTCCCCTGTTTTATCTTTTGCTATTCCTGTTATTATCCGGTCAGCTCTTTCATTATTTGCGCTACATCATGGAGTACCGTATCCTCTTCATGGAGGTGCTGGTGTACGTGACAGTACTCGGAATTTTCCAGGGCTTTCTTGCTGCATCTTTTGCCGGTTTTTGTGTGGGCAATGCATCTGCCCGGATCCGAAGCATCGGTGATTTTTTCTTTTTTGTCCTTTTTTTTGCCCTCTTTTTTGATTGACCGGGCTTCTTTATATCTATCGTGCAGAACAAGCGGCTCATCATAAATTTTTCCTGATTGCACAAGGTCCAGAAGTTCGTTAAACTCATCTTCAAAACCTTCGAGAAGAACTTCAGGGTCAGGCATGAGTCCTGCATCAGACGCGATGCCGACAGACACTTTGCCGTCATAACTAAGGATGCCTATCCCAAGGCCTATGGCGCCTGACCTGGGAACCCAGACCATTATGTTAGATATTTTCTTGCCGGAAAAATAGAGCGGTTGCCTGGGACCGGGAACGTTGGTCATTACTCCCGAAGCCTTGTTGCCGAAGAGTTGAGCGGCTTTTTGGGCAAGGCTTGGAGGCAGGTGGCCGATAGCATGCACAAGCCCGAAGTTAATATACGGGTCAGGTGATTTTTTCAGTTTGTCCATTCTTCGTTTTACTTCTTTAAGCCTTAGGATCGGGTCCTTAAGGTAAACAGGCAGGGCCAAAAATACCAGGCTGAACTTATTGCCGAGCTCGAATTCGGTTCCTGGTTTTCGAATGTTTACCGGTATTGTTACCCTAAGGTCCAATTCATTGACAGACGTGTTTCTGGTTTCCAAGTACCGGCGCATAGCACCGGTTACAGTTGCGATTAACACGTCATTGAGCGTTGCGGTATTGATGGCGCGACCCACTTTTTTAATTTTATCAAGCGACATAGGTTCTGTCCATGCAACATGTTTTCTTACCCCAAGCTTTCCTTTAAAGGCTGTATTGGGATCAGATTTCATTATCGTATGTTTGGCAAGGACCGAGGCAAACTCTACAGGAAGGCTGGCAGATGTTTTCAATATTTTGGTTAATTTTTTCGGGTCGGAAGAATACTTTTCAATTTCCTTGAACATCTTGGCGCTCAGTTTTTGGCTTGTTTTCACAGTGTCTCTTACAGAGTCCATCACGGTATTAAAGGAAAACATCGGGCCGATTTTGGACCTGCTTTTTTTCTTTTCAGACTTGCTGCTTTCAGGCCAGGGAGCGTTGGGGTCCGTATCTGTGGTGGAAAGGAGCACGTGTATAAGCGCGATGCCGTCGGCAATACAATGGTGTATCCGGAAAAAAAGCACACATCCTTTTCCGTAGTTTTCGATCAGATGAATCTGCCACAGCGGTTTATTGTGATCAAAGTCTGTTGTCATAAGGTTGCCGATCATTTCTTGAAGATCGCTTTTGTCTCCGGGCGCGGGAAGAGCAACGCGGTGTAAATGTGAACGGAGGTCATAGTTTTTATCAGTTTCCCATCTTGGCATTCCGACCTTAGATTTAGGTCTCACGACACGTTTTTTGAAACGATCAAAAGTTGCCAGGCGGTTTTCAACGGTTGCGTATAACCGGTTAAAATCAAGAGGCTCTTCAAATTCCATGAATGCGGTAATAATCATTAAATTAGACGGATCATCCATGCACAGCCAAAAATTGTCGACATTTGTCATTGGTACGGACATTGGTTTCCTCCCGGGAAGCGTCAATGTTACAATTATATAAATAGTAAACGATGATTTGTTCGCTAAACATTAATATCATAAACAGATAAATTCAACGAAAAAATACTTTTTTTGAAAAAAATAGAAAAACTACTTGACACATATAACGCAATGCATCATATTGTCGACATGACACATTGCGTTAAAAAACTGTGCGTAAGATTTTTTTAAATAATATTAAGGAGGATATCACAATGGCAAAAGCAATGAAAAGCGCAAAAAAAAGTGTGAAAAAGGCAGATTCAAGGTTTTATATCGTTAGAACAATGCAGGAGGCGAGAGGAGAGCTTAAGGACAAGGGTGAGAGTTATAAAAAAAAGTACATCGCAAAACCGGTAAAAATGAGCAAAGAGTTTGTTGAGGACCTGAAAGATGATCCGCGTAATGTAATAGAAGATTTCATTGATGACGGCAAAGAATTCATCGAGGATTTTAAAACCGAATCACGCGATAAAATCGATGAATTCATGGGTGACGGCAAGAGTTTTTTTAAACGGATTAAAAAGAATCCTCGGAAGGTAATGGATGAGTTGATGGACGACAGCCGGGACTTCGTCAGTGAGTTAAAGAATGATACAAGGGACATGGTTGAAGGGTATATGGATGACGGAAAAGATGTTTTTGAGGGAATTGAAAAAGATGTCCGCCTGATTTTCGACGATTTTATCAGTAATGGAAAAAAGGCTTTTAAAAAATATCCGATGAAAAAAACCATCGAGAAAACAATCAACAGCCGTATGAAATCCGTTCCTTCCCGTTTTAACATGCCAAGCAAAAAAGAAATTGAAAACCTGATGCACGGAATAGAGGCGGTGAATAAGAAAGTTGAGACCATTAGCAAGCAGTATAACGCTTAATTTACATCCAATATAGAGGAGGCCAATATAATGCTGAATATTAAGAAATATGCAAACGGAAGATATTATGATACGGTAAGTAAAAAATACATTAAAGCAGATAAACTCGCAGGAATGATAAAAAAAGGGAAAAAGGTTAAGGTTACTTTGTCCAAGACCGGCAAGGATATAACCAAAGCTGTTTCTTCACAATTGTTGAAAAAAGGTAAAAAGAAAGAAAATACTTTTTTTAAACCCGATAATATTAAAAAGTGGATCGGAGAAAACATTGATTTAGACAAGCGAATTAATAAGGTTCTCGACCTGATGAATCTGCCGACCAAGGCGCAGATTACAAAACTGAACTCAAGTGTGAAGGCCCTTAATAAAAAAGTAATTGATCTTGAAAAGCTTCAGGCCAAAAAAATACGTGAGTTGAAAAGGGATAACTCAAAAAAAATAGAAACGATGGAAAAAGCCTTTGATAAGGCACAGGAAAAGCTGAACAAAAAACTGGAGCAACAATCAGATTAATTTGTTTCAATGCTGTTTGTCCGGAAATGAGAACCATTTCCGGACAAACATAAGAATG
>JAFDJC010000258.1 GCA_019307665.1 Deltaproteobacteria bacterium
ACTTCGAAAAGCTATTGTGTGGTCCGAGATCATTGCGCCGCCTGTCGGATTAAGGGTGGATTGAGGGTGGATTAAGGGAAGAATAAATTACAGGGTTTCAAGAAAGGCGATATCTTTTGTTTGTGTATTCTTGGTTCCGATTGTCATAATTTCTATTTTGTGGTCTTTTGAATTTCTGAAATAGAGCCTTCCGCCGTATGCAAAAACGATTTCAAAGACAGTTTCATCGCTTTTATAAAGGCTGACTTTTCGTTTTACCTGAACGTGGGCCGGGTCCCTGTCCATTTGATGAATTATTTCTTCCGCCTTTATTTTCATGTCATCGATAAGGTTGATGAAGCCGTCTACCGCCTTATTATTAACTGATAGATTTTTATAAAGTGCCTTAAAGCGCTTGGTTACATTGCCATAGGCCGCTGATTTTTTGCCGCTTTTCAGTTTTTCTTTTTCGTATCGCCTTGTAACTTCTTTTATTGCTTCGTTTTCACTTTGAAGCTCTTCCCTGAGATCTATGTTTTGTTGCATTTTTTCTTCAAGAAGAATCATTTCATTTATCATCTCATCTTCATTTTTCACTGTTTTCAGTTTGTACTCTTCGAGGTTTTGTTTGATTTTTTGGATATTTGAAGCAAGATTGGTCTTTTCCTGATTAAGTATTTTCAGCCTGTCTATATGTTGCCCTCCCAGGCGCTGCAGTCGTTCAATTTCAATTTTTCTTTCGATCTCTTCGATCACCGCTTTTTTTGAACCCACAATATAGAAACGCAAAAAAACGAGGGACGCCAAAAGCGCATAAACAATGAATATGGAAATTACAAGGATTGAACTTCTTTCAAGAAGGATGTCGACACTGATGGAAAGCCCTTCATTCATTAGCTTGTAGTTTTCAGTAGCAACCTGTTTTCTTGAAGGGGGGTTGAGCACATCTGCATCGGATTCTAAAGCCGCCGGGTATAAAATGATATTCTGTCTTGTTGTCACCATGACATCGACTTTGGCGCCAAGAGATATTAGAAACCTTTTCCGAAGATAATTTTCGATATTGTTGTTGATGGCATCTCTGAGGCGGATATCGCCGTTAAAAAGAGGCTGCGTGTCACCAGTGTATATGCCTTCTATTTCTTCAGTATATTTATTTTCAATATACTTCTCCATCATCTGGACCGTTATGAGATGCATCACCGGCATTAAAATAATGCAGGCTAATAATATTTTGATTGGAAAATATTTCATTTTTAATAAATGTTTTAACCCCGATTAAGCTCTAATAGTATTTTTTTTGCTTCAACAGCTTGAAAAAAATTGCTGTCAAGGCTCAGCGCTTTTTTCAGTTTTTCCTTTGCCGGTTTTTTATCTCCTTTTTTAAAGTATGCCATGCCGAGATGATAATTTGCAGTAACATTATTCGGTATTTTATCTGTGGAGAATTCAAGCTCCCTTATCGCATCATCGTAAAGGCCCATTTTATAATAAACCCATCCGACAGTGTCTCTAATGAAGGGGTCATCCTTTTTTTCCGATTTGGCTTTCAAAGCAAAATGAAGGGCTTCATCAAGGTTGTCGCCATATTCGGCCAGTAAGTATGCCAGGTTATTTGCCGCCTGCGAGAAATCAGGATTGATTGAGAGAGCTTCTCTATAATGTTTTTCAGAAAATTTATATTCCTTTTTCATGTTGTACAAAATACCAAGAAGCATATGGGGCCCGGTTTGCTTTGGATTTTTATCCAGAAGAAGTTGGTACTGCATGATGGCTTTATCAAGATCTTTGTCCGCAAGATAAAGTCGGGCAAGGGCATAGTATGGTTTAAGAAAATCAGGGTATGTGCGGATTGCTTTTTCAAATGCCCTTTTCGCCATATCTTTATTGTTACGGGCAATATATAGGCCTCCTTTGATATTGTAGATATTGGCAAGAAGTTCAGGTTCACCTCTCAACTTTTCGATCTGTCTGTCACACTTGGCAAGCGCTGTATCATATTCATTTTTTGCAGCATGGAGGAGAATAATATTTCCAAAAACATTTATAAGTCTGGGATTTTTCGCCAGGGTTTTTTCAAACTCTGCAATCGTAAGATCTAATTTTTTCTTCAGATTGTTGAGATGTCCAATCCTTAAGCGACCCGCAGGATTTTTTGATGCAAGTTCGGACAGGGAATCAAAAGAATCGATACTTTTTTGTTCTGATTTCTGTGTCAGGCTGGTGTTTCCGAGTATAAGTTCAACTTTAAGGTTTTTATGTAAGAGGTTTAAAATATTGCGGTTAAGCTTCTGAGCTTTTTCTATTTGTCCCTGTTTAAGAAAAATGTCGGCGAGCAACAGTTTTGCACTGATATTATTCGGCTGGATTCCAATTGCCTTGGAGATGAATGTTTTCGCGTTTTCAAGCTCACCTTTTCCAAGGTGTGACAGCCCTTTTAAATAGTAAAGGACGTCAGAAGTCGGATTTTCCTTAACAAGCTGGTCAATAAGAGAGATGGCTTTGTCAAAGTCTTTTCTGACAACAAGGATTTTGGCTTTTAGCATGCGTGTCGGGAGATAGTTCGGTCTTTTATCCAGGATCGCAGCAATTTGGCCTTCAGCGTCTTCCAGCTGGTTGCTTTTGAGATAGAATTCAGCAAGGGTATTAAGCACCCGTATATTCCACGGCTGCATGGCGGCGGCTTTTTTATACATTGACAATGCTTCATCTCTGTTATCGGTTGAGTCGTAGAACTCTGCAGCAACCAGATATGCCTTAACATTGTTTTTATTTACTTTTATTGCTTTTAAAAAAGCCTCTTCGGCCTTTTCATTATTTCTCCGTGAAAGAAGGAATTCACCCAGGACTATGTAAAGATCGGGGTTGTCCGGGTTTGCATCGATTGCATGAAGGATTTCAGATTCCGCATTTTTAAAGTCTTTTTTGAGATTGTAAAAATTAAAAAGCGTTAAATGCGGTGTGACGGCTTTGGGATCAATTTGAACGGCTTTTTTCAAGCATTTTTCCGCCTCTTCAAGATTGCCCATAACCGCGTAGACCTGCGAAAGCTCAAGGCATGCTTTTGTGCTATCAGGGCTGATTAGAAGTATCTTGTTGTATATCTCTTCTGCTTGTTTAAACTGTTTGTCGCGTAGAAATATTTCAGCCAGGAGAAAGAGGGCATCAGTGTTCTCAGGTTCTTTTTCCAGTACTTTTTCGACCTTGTTTTCGGCCTGATCCAGGCTATTCTCAAGCACATTAAAACGCGCCAGCTTAAGAAGCGCTTTTGTGTTGCCCGGTTCTATTTGGAGTATAGCTGAATATGAATTAAAAGCTTCTTTTGTGTTGCCGAGTTTCAGATACGTTTCAGCAAGACCCGACCATGCTGCTGTCGCTTTGGCATCAATGTCAAGGGCGCTCCTGTATTCCTCTTCCGCTTTTCGGTATTCACCCTGGAAAAAGGAATTGTTTCCTCTTTCAATGTGAGTCCCGACACTGGCTTTTTCGGAAGAACAGCCGTATCCGGCTATTATCCATATAGCAAAAACAGCAAAAAAGATTTTTAATTGTCTCATAAATTTTACTTCCATAATAATAACTGGTTTAAAACAGTTTCTATCGATATACAATTAGGTGCATTTACCGACCTTAAATTATTTATTCATATACCACTATTTACAATGTTGTCCCGATAAAACAACCGCCGGTGGCACCCTGTGATTCTCCCGGTTCAGCTGCATGCACGACATCGACATTACTAAATCCCGGGCCGCCGTCATCGACAATTATACCATTGGCTGTCAGGTCGTCATCACCTCGATCACCGTCAACAAAATGCAGGGTAATTACATTTCCATTTATTTCTGCCCCGGTTGTGCCGTCAAACAAAAACTCATACCAGTGAGGACTCGTATTGCCCGGTGTGGGACCGTATTTATAATATGTATCGGGAGCAGCGCCATCAGGCAGGTAAATAGTTACTGTTGTTGCTCCGCCAATTTCAACATCTTCAATGGTAAAGTTAAAAAATCCATATTCGAAGTCATAATTGGTTGGCCTGTCATCAGGCGATGGATCGCCAATCGCACCAAAGCTGGTGACTTCAGCTGAATCAGGGAAGACAAGTGTAACACTTTCCTCGTTTTCAGTTGTCAGGTTTTTCACATGGTCCTGGCTGGCGTCGGGAATCCCGTCATTGTTTCCATCAAGAGCCAATACATAATTAGCGGTTATGTTCATATCTGATGTTACATTTTCAATGGTCAACGGATTTTCATCGCCGGTGTAGTCTCCGCTCCAGCTTGTAAATTGATATCCTGTTTCCGGAAAAGCAGTGATTGCAGAGCAGCTTGCCCCATGCTCTATGGTTTGGTTGAAGTCACCTGAAAGACCACCATGATCGCCTGGTGAGAAAGTTACTGTATAAGTATTGATCTCGAAGTTGGCAGTTATACTCAAGTTAGCAGTGACATTGGTAATGGTTAACGGATTGTCGGTGCCGACATAGTCACCGGTCCAACCCACAAAATGATATCCTGTGTTCGGAGTTGCCGTCACTTCAGTG
>JAFDJC010000259.1 GCA_019307665.1 Deltaproteobacteria bacterium
ATTTTTTCTGCAAGATGCCCCATGGCTGATATCAGCTCCGATATACCTTCATTCGTAGCCGATGATACAGGCAACACAGGTGCTTCCTCAAGAAATGTCCCTTCCGTAAACTCACGGATATCCTCGGTAACCAGTTCAAGCCATTCCTTATCAACAAGGTCAATTTTTGTGAGAACCACCAGTCCGTATTTAATTTCAAGAAGCGTACATACTTCCATGTGTTCACGGGTCTGGGGCATAACCCCTTCATCAGCAGCAATCACCATGGCAACCATATCGATGCCGGTGGCACCTGCGACCATGTTTTTTACAAACTTTTCATGTCCCGGCACATCGACGATACCGATATGCTGTCCATCCGGAAGATCTAGAGACGCAAAACCGAGTTCAATGGTTATTCCGCGTTCCTTTTCCTCTTTCAGACGATCTGTGTCCGTGCCGGAAATTGCTTTCACGAGGCTTGTCTTGCCGTGATCAATATGCCCTGCTGTCCCAAGAATAATCTGTTTCAATTGCGACTCTGTGTGTCAGGATTTTGTTTTGTTTTTTCTCAAATATTCAAAAAAATAAGCCATGCCGATCAGAAAAACGGCAAGCCCGATAACATAAACAATATTTGTTCCCGGATAAAATAAATGCGCCAGGACTACGGCAAATACCACCCCAAGGATGGCCCTGACAACAAAAACATTGAAATCACCCACGATGTTGTCCAACCTTTTTATAATATCTGTTGAAAACCCTTCATACTTTGCTGAATGACCAGTAATTAGTATATAATACGACCCCAGGTCAATAATAATTTTTCTAGGCTGTGAAGTTAAAAAAGTTGCCCGGCAAGACAAATCCCCTTGAAATAGAGATATCAATCTGTTAAACATATTTACTTTTATGGTGGGTGTAGCTCAGTTGGTAGAGCCCCAGGTTGTGGCCCTGGTTGTCGAGGGTTCAAATCCCTTCACTCACCCCATTAAAAATATAGCCATTGCAACACTCATGACGCTGCAATGGTTTTATTAATTGTGCGCCCGTAGCTCAGCTGGATAGAGCGCCGGACTTCGAATCCGTAGGCCGCCCGTTCGAATCGGGCCGGGCGTGCCAATAATAATAAAGGCTTGCGAGGATTGAATACCGCAAGCCCTTTTTATTTGAAAAATAAATTTTGCCCCTAAAACGGATATGATTGTGCCGGGATGACAAACAGGAGAAACGCTTAAGGTGAGTTCTAAAATAATTGAATTAAATGAGATGACTATACTTCTGGAGCGTAGCGACAGGGCAAAACATATCAGCATTTCGATTAAACCATTTTATGGTGTTCGCGTTGCTGTGCCTTGTCGGGTTTCATTTAAAAAAGCTGAAAAGGTTGCCAGATCAAAAATAGGATGGATTGAAAAACATTTGCGGAAAATGAAGCAGACGGAAAAAAACCATCGGGAACTAACAGAAAACTCAAAGCCAATTGATAAAAAAGAAGCCGGCATGCAGCTTGTTCAACGCTTAAATGAATTGTCAAAAAAACATGGGTTTGCTTACAACAAAGTTTTTATAAAGAACCAAAAGACCAGATGGGGCAGTTGTTCCGAAAAAAACAACATCAATCTCAATTATAACCTGGCCAGATTGCCTGATGAACTGATTGACTATACGCTGCTTCATGAACTGGTCCATACACGTGTAAAAGATCACAGCAAGCGATTTTGGGATCAACTGGATCGTATTACCAAAGATGCAAAAAAACTGGACAGACGACTAAGAGATCACAGTCTTTTATTATTATAGTTAGAATATTGTTGAAAAATAATGAATAGTATTTTTTAATCATAGAAAAATAGTCAATGTAATTTAAGAATCAATACCACGTAACAGAACCATTCTCTTGACATCCAAGTCGCGACTTTTTACTATTAGCAAAAACTCAGAATGTAATGTTGGTGTTGCTTGTAATTACAACGCAGCAGCGAGGAGATCAGCTGCTGGATAGTGAAGCCTTGAATTTGTCGTGTATATGGATCGGGAGAAAGAAAGGCCGTTTTCGGCAAAGGCATATTCGGCAAGGAGTAATTTACTATGACATTAGAAACCTATCCAGATAAAATCGTATTAATGCCGGTTGGTTATATTAGAAGCAGAATTACAAAGCTGGCCTTCTCACCGGATGGGGATATCGATCCCGAGGAGCGGAAACGCAAGGTCCGATCGCGGCATCAGCAGGTGAAACAGTCGATTTCCGAATTGGAAATCGATCCGGATTACGAAGATCTTCTGGACGGGATTGATGCGTTCTCCCATATTCTGGTGCTGTATTGGCCGCACCTGCTGCCGGAGAAAGAGCGCGGGTTGAAAAAGGTTCATCCCATGGGGCGTAAGGATATACCTGAACAAGGGATTTTTGCCACACGGAGCCCGGCCCGTCCCAATCCGGTTTTGGTATCAAGCGTTCAACTGCTTGAGCGCAATAAAAACGTCCTTCGCGTACAAGGGCTTGAAGCCCTCGACGGAAGCCCGATTCTGGATATCAAACCGGTTGTGAGAGAAAAAGACGGAATCGAAAACCCAAGATTTCCGGATTGGATCAAAGAAATCCATAAAGATCTCGAGTAAATGTCAAACATTAGAAAGATATATAGAATTAAAATAATTGTGATATGATAGGGAAATTTTCTCGCTATGGTTCACGACCCGGTAACGATTCACAGATGAAAACTAGGTGATGATGGTCAGCCAGAAGGTAAACGTAATTGAAGATAAAAGTGTATTGAGAGATATGGCTGCCACGGCAAAGTCTGTATCACCCTCCATCTCTTTTGCCATGACATAGGTAAGTGTAGCAGTAGGTGCGGCCAAAAGGATAAAAGCCGGTATATAATCAGTCTTGGGAATATCCAATAGATAAAATAACAGAAACGCAATACCCGGCATGCACAATAATTTTATAATGCTTGTACTTAAAACAGTTGCCAGTTGCTTCTGCATCAGGTCAAAGGATAGGGTTGCGCCGATAATGAGGAGTGCTGTTGGAAGGGCAAGCCCACTCAGTATATCTAATGTACGTGAAAGTATAACGGGAAGGGACACGCCTGCCAAGGAGAAAACTATACCGGCTGCTGCTGATATGATGACTGGATTGACAAAAATTTTAGATACAATAAGGACAAACGTATTTTTTGAGGATCGTTTTGTTGAATAAAAATTAAGGACCATAACCGATAAGAAATTTTGCAAAATCATTACAAAACCTGCAAAAATTCCAGCACGGGCAAAGCCTGCATTGCCCAAATAATAATAGGCTACAGCAAGTGCCAGATATCCGATATTGCAATGAAATGAGCTTTGGATGAACGTGGCAAGGAGTCCTTTTTTTAATTTGTACATTTTCCCAACGAACCAGGCGATTATAAAAATAAGGATCATGGATAGGAAGGCGATTATTACCACATTGGCATTAAAATATTGGCTAAACGGGTTTTGGGAGACAGCCCGAAAGATCATGGCCGGAATTGCTAAATAGTATACCAATCGGTTGGCCGGTGTGATAAAGGTTTCTGGAATGAATCCCTTGCGAAATGATATCCAGCCGAGAATGATGATGGAAAAAATCGGTATAATTGTACTGACGATATTCATAATACGTGTTCCTTATGCCTTTCAGTAAAATCCATCAAATGTTAACAACAAATATAGTAGTTGTCAGAAATATGTTCCGTTATAAACCAGAAAAAACTCGTATATAAGAGTTCGTAACGAAAGAACATGCCAAGATATAAAACAGCATATTTGCCTTGTAACTATTTAATAAAATTAATAATATTCTTCCATTGTTCTTTCGTAACGACTTCTAATATACTCAGACACTTTTCTGATTTCAAACGGAACATATTTCTGACAATGAGTATAGTCATAACTTTTTGGTACATCTGGTTGCGACTTTCAAGGAAATTGTATCTTAATATTCTTCAATAATTTCTATTAAGTCTATTACCTGAGTCTCGAGAAAACTACAACTTGCACATATGCAAAAAAAAACGAAAATATCTTGAGAAAATTATGTCTTTCAATTAATATAAAAAGTTTGAATAGTGAGTCCGCTACAAGCGGAAAGGAAAAAGAGATGGCAGTTAATTTTACAGCAGGGGGCCTTCCGACCCTGATCGGCAGTCTGCCGATATCTGATCACAAAGAAGCGGCAAGGCTGGTACTTTCTAATACGCCGGAAATTCCCCTGTGGGTCCAGCTCCCGGTTCATAAAGAAGAAGGAATGATGGCCCAGTTTATTCATGGTATGCCGGGGCTTTCTCCGGACAAAGATAAATCGTTTGTCAACACTTCAGATGATCGGTTTGAAAATGAACTCATTGAATTTTATGAGGAATATCTTACGATTACAGAGAGCGGAAAAGATTTTGAGGAATCCAGGTTTGTGATTTCACCAGCGGATGCCCCTGGTTTTTTTGAATTCATGGAACAGATACCCTCTCTTGGAAAACCGGCAGTTGCTTTAAAAGGGCAGATCAC
>JAFDJC010000072.1 GCA_019307665.1 Deltaproteobacteria bacterium
TATAATCATGCTGACAAAGTCGGCTACATCTGAAATATGAATACAGTCTACCCTGTTATCACCTTTGCCGATGATACGCGCCTTACCGCCTTTGATGTTTTCAATCACTTTTGGCAGGAACAGAGTGTCGCCCGGGCCGTAAATCATGGTTGGACGTATAACGGTAAGGTCGAGGTCGCCATTCTTTACATATTTTTTAAGAATATTTTCTGCATCTATCTTAGTGTCGCCATAGGGGTCTTTAATTTTTGTTACAGGGAAGTCCTCTGGAATCGGTGTGCCTGAAACTCGGCCATAAACCGACACCGAACTCATATGAATAAATCGCCTGGCACCTGAGCGAACCGCTTCTTCGGCAATATTGGATGTTCCGTCCCTGTTAAGTCTATTGCAGTTGTCCCAGGTTTGACCGTATCCGACAGCACCGGCAAGATGGACAATCGCATCATGGCCCGCAGTTTTATGGGTCAATGTATCCGGCCGGGTGATGTCGCCCCGAATAATCTCGGCTCCTGTTACGGAGGACGAATCATCATCTGGGAGAAGAAGGCATGTTACATTATGACCATCTGCCAAGAGCTTTTTTACAATCGTTTTTCCCAGAAATCCTGTACCGCCTGTAATAAAAATTTTCATTAAAATACGCCCTTAAATTAATCGTTCGTTTTTTTTAACTTACTGTCATTTCATCAGGTGACTTTGGCCCTTCTTATGATCATCGAAAATATTCCCGGCACAAACCGTTTTATCAGTGTCGCGTACTTGACCGGGGGGCCGATCACTACTTGTTCCCGTCTTTTTCTTACAGCGTTAATAATCTTTTTTGCACAGATTTCCGGACTCATTCCTTTCGCCTGCTGAGGGTCCATTTTCCCGTGTGTCTGACCGTCTCCTGTCAGTGCATTTAAAGAGATGCCGGTTTTAATACTGGCAGGGCATACGATAGTAACTGAAATATCGTCTTTCCAGATTTCTGAGCGAAGTGCGTCGAAAAAGCCATGCAGAGCATGTTTTGATGCACAATAGGCGGAACGTAATGGTGTGGTCATCACGCCCATTATGCTGCTGATCACTACAATATGCCCGGATTTTTTTTCAAGCATGTGAGGCAGTATTGCTTTTGTCAATGCAATCTGGCCCAGGTAATTGATTCGCATGATCCGTTCATCTACTTCGATGATTGTATCTTTTACAAGAGAGCGCTGGCTGATGCCGCCGTTATTAATCAGCATATCAATGGTTCCAAATGCGGACATTCCTTTTGAAGCAATATCGGGAATGGTGTCTATGTCTTCAAGGTCAAACGGAAGGATGGAAATATTGTTTTTTTCACCTTTGCAATTGTTTTTCACACGAACCAGCTCCGATTCATTCCTGGAGGACAGGATAAGGCGCGCTTCTTTATTTGAAAAAGCATACGCCAGTGCTTCACCGATACCTGTCGAAGCTCCGGTTATCCACACAACTTTATTTTTAAATTTCATTTCAGCTGACGTCCTTTCCGCTAATTATATTTTTCAGAACACTTTAAAAAATCATAAATTATATAATAGATTATAAATAGGTATAGCAATGATAATGCCATATATTCTTAAAAGATTAAAAGCAATAATTAAAAATAGTTACAAATAAAGTTGATATTATTGGTGCAATATGTTATTGCAAATTGCAATAACATATTGCAATTTGCCATGCTTGTAATGATAGTATTAAAAATATTTTTTCATCCCATAATTTTTTTATGGAGGTATTAATGCTTGCTGAAGACTTACGTTCCAGAGAAGTGTTGGTTTCAAAAGGCAGCGGAGGGTTTCCTGTATTCGCTTCTTCGCGCATTATGGTAATGGGAACCCGGTCCCTCGGGCATATGCAGGAAGATATGATCGGAATTTTAGGCGAGAAAACTGCAACCACAATTATGGGACGTCATGGATATGAAGCCGGTATGGCCACGGCCATGGCAATGGCGGAACTTTATGATTGGGACTCTGATATAGAGTGGTTCAAAGCCGGTGTCGTATTGCGCTCAATGGCCGGATTGGCCCATGAAAAGCTTTCCAGTCTTGAATTTGACAGGGAAGCGAGCGTTTTTCATGTAAAGGGTGAATGGAGGGATTCTCTTGAAGCCACACAATGGCTTAGGCAGCATGATCAATCGTCCGATGTTGTATGTTGTCTACTTTCAGGATGGGCCAGTGGTTATGCAAGTGCATGCATGGGCAAAGAAATATGGGTGAAGGAGACATCATGCAGGGCTCAGGGAAACAGGGGATGCAGGTTCGAAGGTCGGCCTGCTGAAGAATGGAGCCTTGCACCTGAGGATAAGCCGCACTTTCTGGATCGCAACAGCATGGAAGATACAATGACCCGAATGCGTCATCAACTGAAACAGGCATGGAAAGAAGTAGAAAATCATCGGGTTGAAATTCAGAGTTTGCGTGGCCAATTGGAATCTCCTGAAGCAACTGAAAATTTTGTTTATCGCAGTGAAGAAATGGAGCGCGTGAGGGCTCTCGCTGAAAAGGTGGCATCCACCGGCTCTACGGTATTGATAACAGGGGAAAGCGGTACAGGAAAGGAAGTTCTTGTGCGTTATATCCACAGAAACTCAGACAGGCATGACCATCCGTTTCTGGCCATCGACTGTGCAGCCATACCGAAAAATCTTTTGGAATCCGAATTGTTCGGCCATGTAAAGGGAGCATTTACCGGCGCAGAGCGAGATAAAAGAGGATTGTTTGTAGCGGCGGGTTCAGGTACACTTTTTCTTGATGAGATAGGGGAGTTGCCGCTGGAACTTCAGGCCAAACTGCTAAGGGCGTTGCAGGAACGAGTGGTAAGGCCTGTGGGTGGCATAAAAGCAGAAGAAATAAATGCACGGATTGTGGCTGCCACAAACAGGGATTTAGGGGAAATGGTAACCCGAGGAAGCTTCAGGGAAGATCTGTATTATCGCCTGGCGGTGATTCCCATCCATGTACCACCACTGAGGCAACGGCGGCAGGATATATTACCGCTTGCCAGGTATTTTTTGAAATGTTTTTGTCCGGGACATTCAGGCTTTACGCCGGAATTTGTCAGAAAGATCAGTACGTATGACTGGCCTGGAAATATCAGGGAGCTGGAGAATGCTGTTGAGCATGCATCTGTTCTTGCAGGAAAAGAACAGCTTTGTCCGGAGCATTTACCATTGTCTGTCGTCAAGGGTTCAGACACATCCATTTCAGAGATGATGGCAGCTTGGCCTACTGAAGCGGAACTGATTCGCAGTTATGTGAAACGAGTTTTAAAGCATACCAATGAAAATCGGACCCAGGCTGCCCAAATTTTGAATATTAACGCTAGTACGCTCTGGCGTCGTCTCATCTCGGGGAAAATATAAAGAGGAGGGTGGTTGTTTGCATAAAGTTCCCATCATGTATGGAAAAATTATGGCGATTTTGTTGTGTTTACATGGACAACAGTGTAATTGGAAGATTCAATCGGCAACAGCTTATTTTTGGAGATTCATCCGTGCACAGCCGCAAATGGAAAGAATTTGAAAAAACCATAGTGTTCCGGAAGGCAAAGCTTCTTGCAAAACGGCTCACAGGAAAGGAGCCGTGGCTTTCAGTTGAAACAGCGATCAACCTTCAGAGGTATGCAGACTGGATATTATGCCGGGACCTTACAGCTGGATGCAGCGTGGTTTATTCCTTGGGCGTGGGCGACAATATCGATTTTGATCTTGCCGTTGTAAAAGAACTGGGTGCCCAGGTCCATGCCTTTGACCCAACACCAAAAACATCGCAATGGCTGTCTGATAAAGAGCTACCAAAGGAGTTTCATTTTTATCCTTGGGCAGTTGCGGGCCGGGATGGTGAACTGGTGTTGTACCCCAGGCTAAAAAGAGATGGGACCCTTTCGAGCACAATGTTTACACTGATTGCAGGGGATGAATCTGTTCGGGATCACGCAGTCAGGGTCCCTGCATTGACCCTCCAGACCATCATGGCAAGGCTCGGCCATCATACAATCGATATCTTAAAAATGGATATTGAGGGGGCTGAATACGACGTGCTTGAGAGCATGCTGGCAACAGCCATACGGCCGGTACAGCTCCTGGTTGAATTTCACAGCGGTTTTCCAGGTATCGGTAGGGATAAAACCATCAAGAGTGTTCGTCAATTGAAAAGTGCCGGATACACCATTGCCGATATCTCTGTTACGGGCAGGGAAGTGTTGTTCGTCAAGATGGACTGCCTGGAGAACAACTTAACAAGCTGACTGAAAAGGCTTGCATGTCATATCATTTTTTAAATTCCGTGACTTTGCCCCAGAGACCGAGCGCAACCCCAAGCGCTTCATGTTCCTTTGCCGCCTCTTCTATCGGGATTCCTTTCATCGCCGCGTCGATGGCTTTGCGAAATGCCTGCGCACCGGATTCCGGACCCTGAGGATGACCGTGGACGCCACCGCCGGAGCCGATCAAGATTTCAGTGCCGAGTTCTCTGACAATATCCGGCACATTCGCCTGGGTGATACCGCCTGAGGCCATGGGCATGGTCGGTTTCAGGTTTCCAAAAGGATACCGCAGGCACTGCGCGGTCATCATGAACTTTTCGTGTAAATAGGTGGCTTTGCCGCCCATGGAAAAAGGGATAACAATGGCGTCAGCACCGCAAAGTCGGGGAATTTTGCCTAAAATAACGTTTGATCCTATGCCCTGCTTTGGCGAAAAAAAAGAACCGGCAAGATCCATATGCGCCAAGACCGGGACATTGATATCCGGATCTTCAGCCAAAGCCCGCATGGCTTCCGGCCCAACCGCCAGATAATTCACCATCACACTGTTGGCACCTGCTGCCACGACTTCCCGTGCCAGATCAAACATTCTGGGTAGGCGATCTGTTACATTTACGGCATACAGCGTATGCTCGCCGGTTTCTTCATAGACCTGTCGTTCCTTTTCCATATAGGATTTCACCCGGCCAATGGCGGAATTATACTTCATGTTGGCGATCAACTCGTCGTCTTTGATCATATCACAGCCGCCTTTTGCCGCCTTATAGAACAGATCTACGCCGACGTTTAATGGATAGCCGCAATTGGGTTTGATCATACAGTTCAAAAGAGGCCGACGCTCCTTTATACCCAGCGATTCATATATCCCATCAATACCGAATTTTGGTCCCTGATAGGTTTCAAGAATATCTTTTGGCATACGGATATCCAGGAGTTTGAGGTTGGGTGCCAGAGAGATATTGCCATAGGTTGCTGTTAGCAACATAGGGAGCTGGTCTTCGATATTGACCGATGGAAATGCGATCTGAAGAATAAAGGTTCTTTCCGTGATATCCGTTGGAATCGAAAATTCATGACAGGGTGCTTCATAAATACCGACTACCTTTGCCACATGTTTTGCCCTTACTTCTTCGGTTTCACCGGGAACCGATGTCCATGTGCCGGTGGTTTGTTCAACAGCCAGAAATTGACTCAGGCTATGCATATTGTCAAACTCCTTGGGGACTGAAAAATAATACGTGGCGATCACATGCTTTTCCATATCGATCCCTTCGGGCAATGCCGAGGGTAGTGCGTTAAAATTAATCATCACAAATCCTCCTTTATTCTCTACCGTTATTTAATAATGCGTTTTTTATTGTTGCCGTATCTCCCTTTGCCGCCTACTGATTTTTAAGCGTTCAGCTTTGCATAGATTTTGCGGTTCTTTGGATAGAGTTCACGGAATTGTTTATAAAGTTTGTCATAAACGGCCTTGTTGTTTTTGTTTGGGTGAAAGATACGAACCTTTTCCAGAACCCGTTCTATTTCCTTAAAGTCCTTCCATATCCCCAGGCTGACAAAAGCAATGGCCGCCACACCCATGGCACAGGCCATTTGTGGGTTTCCCATTTTAACCACGGGACGCTGTAATACGTCGGAAAATACCTGGCACCAAGTAGCACTTTTGGATGCCCCGCCGATAAATCGTAATTCCTCGCTGGTGGCACCCGTTTTTTTCTGTGAGATGGACTCAACGTATTCCATGCCCCAGCGGATATTAAAGGCAACCCCTTCGAAAACCGACCGGAAGAGATCGCTTCTGGTGGTGTCTAACCCCAGGTTGAAAAACTGTCCTCTCAGATTTGCGTCATTGACCGGAGAGCGTTCTCCCAGCAGCCAGGGGGTAAACAATACCCCGTTAGCGCCGGGTGGAGACTGGTTTACGCTCTCATCAATCATCGCATAAATTTCATCGTTAGATATTTCATTAGGTGTCTCATCAGGTGTTTCTTTTAAAAGTGCTTTTGGGTAAAGCATGTTTTTTACCCAGTCCAGCGCCCCCCCGAGGGTCTCTTGCTTGCTTAATAATAAAAACTTGCCCGGCATTCCAGACGCGATGGTACCAACATAATGCTTTATATCAACTGCGGCCACAGGGCAATGAGTGGCCACCCATCCGGCGGTGCCGATATTGATGTGCAAGTTCCCCATGTCAATGGCGCCCGAGCCAATGGCGGATGTCAAAAGGTCTCCGGAACCGTTGATCACCGGAATTCCCTCCGGAAGGCCTGTTCTTTCGAAAAACTCCGTTGTGACACCGCCCACGATCTCTGTGGACGCCTTTAGCTCCAGCATTTTTTCAATATCAAGCCCTGTCATGCGATGCAGGGTAGGGGACCATGACCATTGGGACTGGTCTTTATTTCGTGTGTCAAGCAGCCAGGTAATGTAGGCAATATCATACGACGTAACAAACCTCCCGGTTGCAAGGAACACAGCAAAATCCTTGACATCTAAAAATTTATAGGTTTTTCGGTATAAATTCGAATGATAACGTTTCAACCAGGCCATCTTGCACAATATATCCTTGCCGTTTTTTCCCGGTGCGCCCCCTGAAATTTTTAAAAATTTCAGGATCATGAGCAGTGGCTGGCCTTCTATCCGGATCAGACCCTTATAGAGCTCATCCATGGTGAATCGAGCAGTGCGTTCATCCATCCAGGAAAAAAAATTCATGAGCGGCTTTCCCGCTTTGTCCACGGGAAGCGTGTTGCCCATCTGGCTGGTAAAGGTCAGCCCTGCGATGTGTTGAACCATTTCAGGATGCTCCTCTAACAACTCTCTGATTGTGGAATAAACCCCTTCGGCCATGTCTTGTGGTGATTGCTCCACACTGTTTTTTTCAGGATACAGAAGCGGACAGGCTGTTTTCCGTGAGTCAAGGTAGCCGTCTTTAGAACTGACCAGAACGGACTTTATTTCCGTGGTTCCGATGTCTACGGAAAGAATCAGTTTATCAGCAGTCATAATCTCTCCTTTCTTAAAAACATAAAACCTACAGTAGTTGCCTGGATCAAAAGCGAATCAGGCTCGCTTGGTGGTCGGTATATCGGTCCTTCATATCTCATTATTGTTCCCTCACGGGTTATAATGGAGTGGTTTCCTTTGAAAAAAAGCTGTAGATCATATCGGTCAATTCATTGATAAGGCGTTTTTCATCAATTTTTGAACCGATGAATTTTGCAGTATGTGCAACATTTTCAACTGCATTGTGGATGACAATTGCTGCTGCAAGAGGGTCTTTTACGCTCAAACGGGTTATGTTGTTTTCAATAAGATGCTTGACCTGTTCTACTTCCCGGTTGCGCTCCCTGTCGTATATTCGGTTAATGTCAGGATCAGAGTACCTCAAAGCATGTGTCTGTCGGTGAAATTCAGGTGAAATGTCATATGCCTTAAAGACGCTCTCAATGATCAGCTTTATATCATCACGGCCCAGTTCATGGATAGAAAAGTTATCCATCGGCTTCCAGATGGTTGTATAGTGGCGATCAAGATAATCTTCGAGCATTTCGAGAAGGAGTGTTTTTTTATTTTTAAAATAGGAATAAAAGCTTCCAATGGAAACGCCGGCCTTCCCGACAATCTCTTTTGAGTTTGTCCCATGGATTCCTTTTTTGGCAAACAATTGAAACGCAGCTTTCATGATACGATTTTTCGTTTGAATGCCGCGATGCTGCTTTGGTGTTCTGACTTTGCTCATTTTATTACACCGCACCTCATGTCAATTAAAAACAAAATATACATACCGGGAGCCTATTTGTCAACACATAATAAATGCGAACAATATTTCATAAAATAATTATAACATCAAGAAATAAAAAGAAATAAAAACTGTTGACAATATGAATAAATATTCATAAATAAACTTATGCATATTGATTGATGTTCCATTCAACCAAACGTTATTATTTGGGAGGACATTATGAAAGCACTGCAGTTTAGCGTTACTGTTCCAAAATTCATTGCCGCAAAGGGCCTCAAGACATTTTTTGGGAACAGCGTTTTTTTTGGCGGTCCTACCAAAACTATTAAAATAGTTGATATACCCGAGCCAACACTCCCCTCACAGGACTGGGTCAAGATTCGAACCGTCTATTGCGGTTTCTGCGGGAGCGATTTGAGCTTATTTCTCTTGAAAGGCTCTCCCACCTCATCCCCGTTCACTTCTTTTCCCTGTATCGTCGGACATGAAACAGTAGGTGAAATTGTAGAGACTGGCGATGCTGTCCGGGGCTTCAAGGCCGGTGACCTTGTGGCCGTCAATCCGATATTGGGATGTGAGGCGCGGGGCATATCCCCTCTTTGTTCAAGCTGCAAGTCTGGTAGGAGCAGCAATTGTGAAAACTTTGCCGAGGGGAAGTTGCCTCCGGGTATGTTTCTTGGAATCAACAGCGGCATGAACGGGGGATTTGCACCTTTTTTGGTGGCTCACCAAAGCCAGCTTTTTATGGTTCCTGATGGAGTCAGCAAGGAGTCTGCCGTTATGACCGAGCCGGTGTCGGTGGCTTTGCAGGCAATATTTGACAACATGCCGCTTAAAGGCGAAAAAATACTGGTAATCGGTGGTGGCGTTATCGGGAATCTTATTATCCAATCGGCACGGGCTCTTGTGCCCGACTGCCATATTTCCTTGATAGAGCCGTCTTCTTTTGCCGTGGATTTTGCCCGGCGTGTTGGGGCTGATGAAATCATAGCCCCTGACAGAGTTTTTGCGGAAACCGCCAGGATCACTAATGCAAAAGTATACAAACCCATGCTTGGTATGGAAATCCCCATGGGCGGATTTAACAGGATCTACGATAATGTCGGCAATGCATCTACGCTAAATCTCTCCATGCGTCTTTTGTCCGCTATGGGAACGCTGAGTGTCGTGGGAATCGGTGAGGATGTAAAACTTGATCTTACTCCGCTCTGGCTGAAACTTCAGACAGTGAAAGGGGTTTATGCTTATGGCATGGTGACATACAACGGAGAGAATCGCCATGTGTTTGAGATTGCGCTCGAACTTATGAAACAGGAAAAAATAAAAGCGGAAATGCTGGTAACCCATAAATTCAGGCTTGAGGATTACCGGCAGATGATAAAAGTGAATATGAGCAAGGGTAAGCACCAGGCCGTGAAGACCGTGGTTTCGTTTAATTAAATTAATTGTTAAAGGAGAAACAGATGAAATTTTCCATACTTCTTTTTGCCCTGTCCAAGATTATATGGATAGCCGCATTAACAAATAAAGCCTTTAAACATTACATCAGAAATACGAGCGCAAGAATCCTCATTAAAACTAAAGATGGGCAACGAGCCAGGCTGATCATATTTAACAAGGGGAAAATATCATCTCTGCCCGGTGATAATAAAGATTTTGATGTGGCACTTGTCTGGAAGGATGCAGCAACCGGTTTTTCCGTGATGATTGATAAAAGCGATGATGCGTCATTTAATGCTGCTGCGGAAGGGAAGTTGAAAGTTCATGGAATGAGTATTTATGCCCAGTGGTTTGAGGATGGAATGAAGCTGGTTATGTAGTAAAGAAGGATTAAGATTATGATTATGATTAAGATTTTTAAATAACATAAAGGAGGGGACTATGTCACAGATATACGGGGGACATCTTGTAGCAAAGTATTTAAAGGAAATTGAACTTGTCGACACAGTATTTACAATTTCAGGCGGGCACATTGAAAACATTTTAGACGGGTTTACCGAATACAATATTCGCACCATTGATGTCCGTCACGAACAGGCCGCTGCAATGATGGCGCATGCATGGTCAATATATAAAAATGAGCCGGGCGTTTGTTTGGTAACGGCAGGCCCGGGGTTTACAAATGCGTTGACAGGTATCGTGAATGCATATCTGGACAATGCTCCTTTGGTAGTTCTCTGCGGCAGGCACCCGTTGCGTGATGACTTGAAAGGCGCGCTTCAGGAGATGAACCAGATCGACATGGTCAAGCCGGTGACCAAATGGAGTGCAACCTGCTTTGAAACAAAGCGGATTCCTGAATATCTTTCCATAGCCTTCAGGCAGGCAGTCATGGGCAGACCGGGACCTGTGTTTCTTGAACTGCCGCCGGATATTCTTTTTGTTCAGATTGATGAGGAGACAGTCGATATGCCTGCCCGAAAGGTTTATAAGCCTTCGGCCCATCCCGAAGATTCAGAATTGCAGGAAGCTGCACGACTGATCAATGAAGCGCAAAAGCCTCTGTTGGTTGGCGGCAGCGGTGTTGGCATGAGTGACTGTGGCGATGTGCTGAAAACTTTTATTGAAAAAACCGGCGTTCCTTTTTCACTTTTAAATAACGGCAGAGGGCATATTCCGGATGATCATCCGCTTTCCATCAATGACGGGGGATTCAACGGTGTCATGTCAGGACTGCCCCAGGCGGACGTAGTGATTGCCGCCGGAATCCGTTTCAACTGGGTGTTGCAGTCCACACATCTGTTTCCCCAGGCAAAGGTCGTCAGGATCGATATCGACCCCTATGAAATCGATCGGAACCGGTCATCGGAAGTGGGCCTTACAGGTGATTGCGGGGATGTGTTCAGCCGACTCACACCCATGGTTCAGGAACGGGATCACAGTACCTGGCTGGGCAGGCTAAGGAATGCTTATAAGGCGTTTATGGTCACTGAGCTGGAAAAGCGGTCCACACCATCTGACCCCATACACCCGATTCGTCTTGTGAATCAGATCATGGAAGTTTTTGGCCAGGATGCATTCTATGTCGCAGATGGGGGCGATACAAGCTATTACGGGTTTGCCGGATTCACATCATCACTAAAAGCCGGAGTGCAGATTCCCGCCGGTGCACTGCTCGGATGCCTCGGAACAGGCATACCGTTTGCCATGGCAGCCAAACTGGCAAATCCCGACAAGCCGGTAATTGTACTCAACGGAGACGGCTCCTTTGGATTCAACAGTATGGAATTTGACACCGCGGTTCGGCATAACATTCCGATTATATGCGTGGTCAACAACGACTGCGCCTGGGGCATGATCAAACATTCACAGGCGATGAGTATAGGTGCGGACCGCTGTACGTGCGCGGAACTGGGCATGCGGCAATATGAAAAAATGGTGGAAGGCCTGGGCGGATATGGCGAACTGGTGACAAAAGATGAAGATATCATTCCGGCTATTAAACGGGCTGTTGATTCAGGCAAGCCTGCCTGTATAAATGTGGTAACGGATCCGACCGTAACCAGCCCGGCAACGGTTATGTTTTATCAGAATCTTTCTGATTTTTAAGCTTATTGTTGACTCATGGGAGAAAATTTATAAAAGCACTAAAGAACTATGCAATGCTGGAAATTAGACAGAGTCGTGTAATAGGTAATTAATGACTTTGGAGTTCTACTCGCAACCCTGTTAAATTATTTTTGGGGAGGGATGTTATGACAACATATAAAAACCAGGAAGAATTTGAGGCCATTTTATCAAGACTGTGGGATAAAATTTGTACTACTCCGAAAATTGTAGAATCAGTGTCAGGAGTAAAACTTATTGCACGATTTCGATACACAGATTATCCATCTGCTCTCTATATCGACCTTTATGGAGACGTACCCAAATATTTTTTTAATCCAGAAGATGAGGTGCAGCCTGATGTGGACATGATTCTGTCGTCTGATACTAGTCATAAGTTCTGGATGGAAGATTTAAATGTTCCCATGGCCATTGCAACCCGGAAGATTATTCCAAAAGGATCTATTCAAAAAGCGTTGAAACTCATCCCAGCATTAAAACCGGCATTTGCCATGTACCCTGATGTACTTAAAGAGTTCGGGCGAGATGACTTACTATTAAAAACTTCTAATCGGAAAGTAAAAAAGAAGCTGCCGATATTCAATCTTATTAATTTTTTCAAAAAAAAAGAAATCAATCCGGATGTTCTACCCGAATTCCCGATTACGTTTAGGACGAATAAAACCGGCAAGCCTGAAGTTAAAGAGAGAAAAGAGCGCACACCCGTCACAGACCAAGGCTTATTAAAAACAATGTGCGTAATTCGCGAATTTGAAAAACATTTGTCTGCTGCATTTAAAGAAGGAGAACTCCCCACAGAAGCAATTCATCTGTCCATTGGGCAGGAGGCTGTGGCTGCTGGTGT
>JAFDJC010000003.1 GCA_019307665.1 Deltaproteobacteria bacterium
TGAAAATGTAAAGCCTGAGGTATTGTAAAGCCTGTATTTCAAATCAATCCCAACCATTAGGAGATCCAGTTCAGAATCGGCTTCCCATTTTATATCCAGAGAATCAGGATCAGGCCACCAGGACACCTGAGTGTATAAAATACCCCGCTCATGCCCCTTGGCTGTTCCTGATTCTATGCCCAGGCTTTTCTTCATGCATAGGCTTACTTCCCATTTTCGAGTAAACTTTAATGTATCCTTAATGGAAAGCACATATGCTTCCAAGGGCAGTTCAGTCTCCACCGAAGGGTTAAATAATACATTACCCCCGCCTGTAATATTGGTGATGGCACCAGTACTATGTTTGAGAGTTCCGAACAACCGGCCTATTCCAAGTGATAAAATATTCCTTTTTGAATATGAAACGCCAGGAGACTCAGTCAGTTTTTTTTCTGTTTGTTTATCCAGGTTTTTTCCACCTTCATCAATAGCGACTTCCCCTTTTTTATTATCATCTCCCTTATCCAGAGGTTTTCTTGTTGCAGCGCCTTCGGTCTTTAACTCAGAATCGCTCAGAATCTTTAATTGTTCATCGTTTTCAGTCTCTTGGGCCATTACCTGTCCTGCAACAAGGGAAATCAGGCACAGAGCAGCAAACAGACAATATTTCATTTAACTCTCCGAAATATCATTTAAATAACCACATTAAAGCTACGTCCCTTTGCCCGTCTTGAAAAAACATCCGTATTTCATAGCATAAAATCCTAAAAACTTTAAGAGATTGTTTAACTTTCTTGACCTTTGAAAAATATTTTTGGTAAACAGTAAAGATAGTTTCGTAAAAAGTCCTGGTTCCGTCACTCCGGCGAAGGCCGAAGTCCAGAAGCCATTAAAGTTAAAATAGGAAAAGTTGTTAATGCCCATGAAAAATATACTGATTACCGGTGCTTCAGGCTATTTGGGGACAAGACTGGTTAAACAGATAGGGACAAAAAAAGACATTGGATGCATTGTCGGTGTTGATATTGTCCATCCCGTACAGGCAGACGAAAATCTCCTTTTTTACAAAAAAGACATCCGTGACCCAGGTATTGGAGAACTGATGTCTGAACACAACATAGATACGGTCTTTCATCTTGCATTTGTGGTTAAACCGATACATGACCTTAAACTAATGCACGATATCGATTATAACGGTACACTAAACGTCTTAAACAACTGTCATGAAAAAAACGTCCGTCAGGTTATCGCCACGAGCAGCACACTTGCATACGGCGCGCATAAAGATAATCCCGAAATACTTACTGAAGAAGACCCGTTGAGGGGTAACAAAACCTATCCGTATGGCTATAACAAGGCACTTTCGGATATCTTGATGCAGGATTTTTCAAAACAGCATCCCGACATAATATTAACTATTCTCAGGCCATGCACGGTTTTCGGCCCCAGCGTCAACAACTATGTTTCTCGGATGCTGTTCATGCCTGTAGCCGCCAGTGTACTTGGCTATAATCCCCGTGTGCAGTTCATTCATGAAGATGATTTTGTAAATGCCTGCATGATTGCAATGGAAAAACAAGCGACAGGCGCATTTAATATTACAGGAGATGGAACACTCACAATCCGGGATATCGCGAATATGATAGGAACCAGACTCCTGCCTGTTCCTGCATGGATATTGTATCCTAAACTGGAGCTACTGTGGCGGCTCCATTGTCCGGGAATAGAAGTTAACAGCGGATATCTTGACTATGCCAGATACCCATTTATTGCAGGAAACAATAAGGCAAAGCAGGAACTCGGGTTTTATCCTAAATACGATTCAAAGCAGACACTTGAAATAACTGCCATAAGCAAAAAACGAGGGCGAAAAAAATGTTAAGACCTAACAGAAAAGACAGACTCCATGCTTTTGACATTAAAAACAATTTTCTAACCGTCCTTTTGCTTACCGCCGTTTTCTTTGCAGGATTTATTATCAGCCTGAATCTCAAAATTCCGGGTGCGGTATCGTACATCCTTTGCTGGGGCATATCCTATCTGATTTTATTTATGGGCACATGCAGAAACTGTGTCTACTATGGCAGGAAATGTCCAATCCCGCTTGAAGGAAGCTGTGTCAGTTATTTTTTTAAAAAAGGCGAAAACCAGTTTGGTTACATTTCACTTTTGTGGGCAACAATAGCATATATTTTTCGTGTTTGTATACCGGTTTATATAATTTTCACGGAGCAAATGATAACGTTTGGTGCTTTCTATTTTTTTATGCTTGCCATGTTCTGGATTGTCCACCTTTGTTTTACAGGATGTCCTAACTGCGTAAACTATCAATGCCCTTTAAACCCCGAACAGGAGAATTAATACGCCAAACAGGAGAATTAATATGCCAAACAGGAGAATTAATATGCCAAACAGGAGAATTAATATGAATGATAACATCTGGAGAGACAAGTACGGTGTATGCCATGTAGAAGGAAAAGAAAAGAAAGACGTTTTCGGCCTGATGGGATATGCACACGGCAGAGACAGGGGAATGCAGCTGCTTCTAATGCGTATTTTAGGAAAAGGCCGTGCCTCAGAGCTTCTCGATTCCAGTGATGAAGTACTTGAAATCGATAAATTCTTCCGTAGAATGAACTGGGCGGGCTCTACTGCTTCAGAAATCGATAATTTATCTCCGGAAGCAAAAGAAGTAACCGACGAATACTGCAAAGGCGTCAACAGGGCTTTTTCAGAAAAAGTCCCTTGGGAGTTTAAACTTTTTGGTTATCAACCGGAGCCGTGGTGTACAGAAGATATTATTCTGATTTCAAGGATGATAGGATATCTGACACTTGCACAGTCTCAGGGTGAAATGGAAAGGCTTTTGATCGAGTTTGTCCAGGCAGGAATGGATGAAGCGAGGCTGAACGAACTGTTTCCAGGGATATTAGGGGGGTTAGACATTGACCTCATTAAAAAGATAGAACTGCAGGAACGAATCGTATCGCCGGTATCTCTCTGGAACTTAGCTGCTCCTGTGATGATGGCATCAAACAACTGGGCGGTATCAGGCAAAAAAACGGTTTCCGGAAAACCTATCCTTGCCAATGATCCTCATCTGGAAGTAAACAGGCTCCCTAACGTCTGGTATGAAATAGTGTTAAAAACAAAAGACAGTTACGCCATGGGTGGAACAATGCCCGGTATCCCGGTCCTTCTTATCGGCAAAACTCCGAACCTTGCGTGGAGTGCAACTTACACATTCATGGACGGAACAGATTCGTGGATTGAAAAATGTAAAGACGGTAAATATATGCGTGAGCCCGACCAGTGGATACCATTTACCGAAAGAGAAGAAATAATAAAAAGAAAGAAAAAAGATCCGGTCAAAATAGTTTTTTATGAAAATGGTCATGGTGTCCTTGAAGGCGACCCGAATAAAGAAGGGTACTATATTACAACTGCATGGGCGCCCTCTATGTCAGGCGCCGTAACCTTGAATAATATAACAAAATTGTTAGATATAAAAACGGTTGAACAGGGCATGGATATTGTCAGCCGGATAGAAACATCCTGGAATCTCATCCTGGCGGACAGCCAGGGCAATATCGGTTATCAAATGTCGGGTCTGATGCCGAAAAGGAGAGAAGGTATAAGCGGGTTTGTTCCTCTTCCCGGATGGGAAGAGAAAAACGACTGGCAGGGATTTGAAAAACCTGAAGACCTTCCAAGATGTTATAACCCTGAATGCGGTTACTTTGTTACATCTAACCAGGATCTTAACGAATACGGCAATGTGAACCCGATTAATGTTGTTATGGGGCCATACCGTTCAGACAGAATCGGAAAACTTCTTTCAGAAAAAAATGACATCACATGTGAGTACATGTATCAACTGCACTATGATGTCTTTTCAACACAGGCAGAATCATTCATGAAGATTCTTGCGCCGCTTCTTCCCGACACAAAACAGGCTGAGATATTAAGGAACTGGAATCTTGAGTATGCAGCGGATTCCGAAGGCGCATTTCTCTTTGACCAATTTTATAAAAATCTTTACCTTGGTGTTTTTGGCGCAAATGGTTTTGGTACAGAAGCAGTGACGTATCTTGATAAACATACAGGCATATTTAACGATTTTTACATAAACTTTGATCGCATACTCCTTTCTGAAAAATCAGTCTGGTTCGGCAACAGGACAAGGGAAGACATTTACATTCAGGCTGCTGAAAAGGCGCTGAACACCCGGCCTGAAAAATGGGGGGATGATAGAAAAGTCATCATGAAAAACATCCTTTTTGACGGAAAACTTCCAAAGTTCTTAGGATTTGACCGCGGGCCTATAACCATTATCGGAAGCCTGGCCACACCACACCAGGGACAGATTTTTGAAAGTGTGGGCAGGCAAACCAGCTTTGCGCCGTCATTAAGGATGGTTACTGATCTTTCATCAGATGCTATCCATACCAATTTGGCAGGCGGCCCTTCTGATCGAAGGTTCTCAAAGTGGTACTGCTCGGATCTTGAAAACTGGATATCCGGGAAATACAAAAAACTTAGTCCAAACGATTCTGAAAAATGCTATAAGTTCTAGAAATGCCTTATCAGTAATTTATAAAACAGGAGAAAGGGAATAAGAATGAGTCGATGCTTGATAACCGGAGCCAATGGCCTTTTAGGAAAACACTTGGTGGACAGGCTGATACAAAATGGTCATGACATTACCCTTCTACTAAGAAACCCTGAATGTTCCAATAAGAAACTGCTAATTGACCGATGGCACCATCAAACAACCACAGTTCAACACGGCGAGCTTAACGCAAACATCAGGATTTGGAACGGTGATATCACAAAAACAAATCTCGGTGTTGATGCTGAACTCACATTGACTGATTTTGATCATATCTACCATCTGGCCGCAATTTATGATCTTGGAGCCGATGAAACCCTTACCCTGGATACCAACGTAGGCGGAACCGAACGTCTCCTGAAAAAACTGGATGATGACAATTTTGGCGGTTGCCTGCATTTTGTGAGTTCAATCGCGGTAGCAGGCGACTTCCAAGGTGAGTTCAGCGAACGTATGTTTACAGAAAGCCAAAAACATGATCACGTTTATAATCGCAGCAAGTATCTATCCGAAAAACTGGTTAGAAATAAACGCTCAACCCAGGATCACTACGACATTCGTATTTACCGTCCTTCTGCAATCGTAGGCGATTCAAAAACTGGTGAGATGGACCGCATTGATGGACCATATTATGGTTTTGTTGCGATTGCCGCCATGAAAAAGATCCTGCCGTCATGGTTGCCTCTCGTTGCGCCCAAAAGCAAAACACTCATGGATATGGTGCCGGTGAATTATGTGGCTGAAGCGATTTACACCTTGAGTATGATTGAACGAACTGCGTTACCGGACGGTTTGTTCTGCTTCCACCTGACAGATCCTCATGCGCCAACAATGACAAAAGCCTTTAAGCTGATACTGAAAGCCGCAGACGGACCCCAAATACAATTTACATTTTCAACCAGCCTGGTTAAGGCTTATCTTAGTTTAATAAAGCAGGCATCCAATCTGAAAAGTGTTGAAATGGTGAAGAATGGGCTGTTAAGCAGCTTGAATATCCCTCCGGAAATTTTCGGCGCAATGATGCCCAACGTACGTTTTGTAGCAGGAGAAACCACCCGGTTGTTAAAAAAACGGGGCGTGATTCTCCCAACCTTTGACACCTACGTTGACACTCTATGGGATTACTACAATCGACATTTAGACCCCGAAAAAACCAAGGAAGAAAGAAGCAGATTGGCATTTCAAGGAAAGGTAGTATTGATTACAGGTGGATCGGGAGGCATTGGTTTTGCCAGCGCAAAAAGATGCGTTGCTTATGGTGCAAAAGTAATTCTGGTTGCCCGTAACCATGAAAAGCTGGATAAAGCGCTCCTTGAGCTTACACCCATAGCCAAGAAAAGCGGCGGCACTATCGGAATGCATTGTTGTAATATAGCAAACCTTGATGAATGCGACGATTTAGTCACCTACATTCTAAAACAATATGGCTATGTTGATATTCTGTTTAACAATGCAGGACTTTCAATCCGACGCTCCATTAGTAAATCTCTTGAGAGATTTCATGATTTTGAACGCACCATGCAGACCAATTACTTTGGCCCTCTCAGAATTATCTTTGGCCTGTTACCCTCCATGGTAGAGAGAAAAAGCGGGCACATCCTGTATTCGTCCACGATGGGTACACTTGCACCTACCCCTCGATTCGGTGCTTATGTGGCAAGCAAGAGCGCCATGGATGCTCTAAGTGATTCACTTGCTGCAGAGTATACAGATAGAAATATCCACTTAACGTCTATCAAATTTCCGTTGGTTAAAACAGAGATGCTTGCACCGACAAATGATTATGATGACTTACCTGCTGCAAGCCCTGAATTCGCAGCACAAATGTTCGTGGATGCGGTCTTGAACAAGCCCCGCAAACAGATGACAGGTACCGGCGTGATGATCGGAATCTCGAACATTCTCACACCAAAAGTCATGACTCAACTTTATAATTACGCCTATAAAATTTGGCCGGATGATAAAGGGGACTTCCCGGAAATGGATCTGGACCGATCGATTATAAAAAAGCTGATTCCGGCAACACCGATATAGGTTGAGGCAAAGTGTAAAAAAAACTGCGCCTTTTTTCTTTTTATCCCCTTGTGACCTTAATGCCGTTTACTGATCCATCATTCCTATTTAAAAATTGACAACCGGATTTAATTCAAGCTTTGGATAAATCTGGCCATGGCACGGCGGCATGGAATTATATACCCAGTCTATATCAACCATTCCGGTTTTAATGCCCCTCGATCTCTTAAATCCATTGAATGTTCCCCTGACAAGCACATCTTCCATACCCATTGTAATACCGAAAACAGCCACGGTAGTATTGTTTTTAATTTTTGACAATTCTTCCCCAAACGCAAGAGAAGAAAAAGTGAGTCGTTTTGAATCCGATGCCTGGCATTGAAGTACGGGAAACAGCACCGGCCATCCATCTTCACCGATATAGGATATAAATTTGAGAGCACTAAGATCGTTGAAAATGTTTTCCGCAAAAGACTTTAAAATTCTATTTTCAGTATTATGCTTCAGGCTGCCCTTGGCTAATTTGGTTAAAAGAGCGGCAAGGACAATTTTTCCTAAAGGGAGGCTCTCTTTGCCCCCTGTTTCAATAAGATCAAGATAATGAACGGTATTGATGCCGAAATATGCATTATATCGAAACATAGGAGTATTGTTGTATTCTTCGTACTCAGGGCCGTCATTTTTCAAATGCGTCCATTTCGCCCTTCCACGCCACATTTTTTTATCCATTGTCATGATAATAAATGCGATATCCGGACTTTTCTGTATATATTCTTTGCTTTTCCCTTTACAAAATTCTCCAAGGGTCATCTGGGACGGGCCGGATGCCTGTATCGACGTGATAAGGGTAATATGAGGGAGGCCCTGAGGATTTTTTAAGGCAACCACGCCTATTTTTTCAGCAGGTTTGAACGCCTCTATTTCAGATTGGTTGAACGATGTCTTCCTTTGCATAGAATGTTCTCCTTTTATTTGTCAGGTTTACCGTCTATGACACGCAACCTGGAACGATTATGCCCCTCTTTTTTATTTTTTCCATCAAGCCTTGTTGCTCCACTCCAAAAAACAACAGCAGGGTCAACACCCGATTTTCGTGCAACAGATGCCAACTCTTCCATCACATCTTCGGTTATCAGTTTACTTTTACTAAAATCCCACTCTCCACCCAGACGCAGGTATTTGTCCTGGCAAAGATTGTTGAATGCACAAAGCTCCCAACGGTTCACAGTGCCTTGTAATGAGGCGGCAATAAATTCACCGATCTTTGCTATATTTTCTTTAAATGCTGTTGCACCGGGGATTACAGGCGTCCTGATCCAAAGCTCTTTAGGATAAAGGTGGTTTTTTATATAGTCAGCAACATAGACAAGATTATCAAGAATCTTCCGGTTATCGCTTCCTGTAAATTTTTGGTGCTTTTCCGGGTTTATAATTTTTATATCAAAAAGAACCATCGCAGAATGGGGAAGAAGTGCATCAAATGCTTCCTTCTTGCACAAGCCGCAAGTGTCAAGAGCTGTATGGATACCCATTTCACGAAAGCGCTTTAAATAGGCTTCAACAAACCCGGCCTGCATCGTTGGTTCACCTCCTGATACTGTGATGCCTCCTCCCGACTTTTCAAAATACGCCTTGTCTTTGATTGTTTCGGCAACAAGATCATCAACCGACCATTTTTCTCCTAAAAGCGCCATGGCGGTTGAAGGGCAAGCGTCAGCACACTCACCGCAGTTGATGCAATTTTTCCGGTCAATTATAATTGTTCCGGATTGCGAAACAGACAACGCGTTGTTTTGGCATGTATCAATACAGCTTCGGCAGCCAACACACCTGGTTTCAAGCCAGTGAACCTGCTGGTGGGAAGGAATACTTTCAGGGTTGTGACACCATGTACATTTTAAGGGACAGCCCTTGAAGAAAACCGTTGTTCTGATACCGGGGCCGTCTTCAGTTGACAACCTTTGTATTTCTAAAACCAGTGCATCTGGATTTATCGGGTCTTTTTTAGAATCCTTCATGACTCACGCGCTCAATAATCTCGTTCTGCAGTTCTCTCCCCACAGTTGTAAAATACGCATTGTATCCTGTCACCCGCACCAGAAGGTGACGATAATCGCCCGGATTATCCTGTGCGTCTTTTAACATCTCGGGGTCAAGTATGTTAATCTGGAGTGCCGTTCCCCCGTTTTCAGTATATCCTTTCAAGAAAGCCTTGAACTTTTCTCTATGTTCAGGGTCTTTTATTATTGAAGGATTAAAGGTAATGGTATGGCTTGAACCGTTCGGAAGCATATTGACATAATCCTCCCAGTCGCCTTCACCGTTTTCAACCCTTCCACCAAGTGCTTTGCCTGCAGAATTTGCGTTTGCCGTAGGCCCGTTTATGTCCGCACCATTTGTGGGGCAGATGGCATTTGAAAGAAATTTGCCCTTTTCTCTTCCATCCGCACTTGCAGCCATTATATACCCATCACCGACCCAGTAGTTCCAGCTGAGCATTCCGGGTCTGAACTGCCTTCCGGTCGATTTGGTTTTATGCTTCCATGTTTCATCGCACCAAAGTGCCATTACCTCGGCAGCCATTTTGTCGGCTATATCATCATCCCTGCCGTATTTCGTGGCCCTGTTTTTTGCCATTGCCTGAAGGACATCAAAACCTTTCCAGTTTGCCTTTAGAGCTTTCACAAGTTCCGCCATGGTGCATTTCTTTTCATCAAAAACCAGGTATTTTACGGCAAGAAGGGAATCAACGGTCGTTGCAAAGGTAACCGCCTCAAGCGTTGTAAGGCTGATTTCCGCGCCGCCCTTGGTGATATCAATACCCTTTTCCGCGCATCCTTTTACAAGGCATGACAGGTAGGGTGTTGGGAAATATTCAGCCCTGATACTTTCAGATCGTTCATAAAGGTCTGCACATCTTTTAATGATATATTCGGTTTGAACCCTGTATGCGTCCCAAAATTCCTCCCATGAAGCAAAATTTGCGGCATCGCCGGTTTCAGGACCATCCTGCAGTATTTTTTCCGTCTTTCCCGTCATGAGGTTGTTGAAGGGAATAAGGTCCCTGCCGCCTGTCAGTGCCAGTTCAACCGCCTTAAGGAGGTTCAGGTTGTTATCAACGGTTCCTGAGCGGTCGTTTCCCACCATTGTGTTTTCAAGGCATCCAACAGGTGCGTATTCAAAAACATTATCCTCATTAATAAGATGGGAAAGTCCTGCAAATTTGGCTTCCCGCATCATCCCGGCCATTGAACGTTCATCAAAATTCAAAAGAAACGGCGCGCCCTGGCTCGATGCTATCATATCAACCAGTTTATCAAGGAGTTCTTCAGGCGAATTCCGGTGAAGTCTCACATTTGGTTTGGGCTCAAGAATTGGTGTCATATCATCAATAACTTCAAGCATTGCGTATGTCAGGTCATTTGTCATGTCGGCACCGTTTTTTCCGATACCTGACAACGTGATAAGCTGACCAAAGCCTGCATTTATCCCCTGATGGCCGTTTCTGATCATTGCGTCATAGGCTGTATTGCAGTGCATCCAGAAGCATTTCAGTATTTCCTTGCCAAATTCCCTGTCCATACCGTTATTCAATGAATATTCCCAAAAAGGAAGCAGGTACTGGTCTATCCGTCCAAAAGAAATGCCAGGCCCGGGATAGTTCTCATCACTCATAATGAGCATATGAGTAATCCACAGCGCCTGTACTGCTTCCCAGAATGTTTCAGGAGGTTCCCACAGCACTTGATCAAGGTTTTTGGCCATGTTTGACAGTTCTTCCCTGCGGTCATCCTGCTTCTCTGATGATGCAAGTTCCCTACATAAACCCGCATATCCTGCAGCAAGCTCGCCCGGCATTTTAGCTGAAGTCATCATGGCCCTCAACTGTTCTCCCATATAACTATCCTTCTGTTCTTCCGACAGGCTTTGATACTTTGATTCCAGGTCTTGATATATGCCTTTCCACCCGATCTTCAGAGCCCTTTCATGGCCCGGCACCAGGTGACCGCTTGTTGCGCCGGCATTTCCATAACCATGATCATGAAACCATTTCACCGCACCCCTGACACCGTCTTTTCCTGCAATCATCTTGTTATATGTTTTCTGTTCATCCTCATTCAGGCACATGGAGGTTTGAAGGTTAAACCTTCCGCCACAGATAAGGTCGCCCGGCAAAATCTCTTTGGGCAGGTGGTTAACCATCACCTCTTTTACAAAGAACGCCCTTCTCTCCGGAATGCTTTTTGACCAGAAATCATTGGAAAGCTTAATATCACGGGCAGCCTGACGAAAAGACCCCCCCAATGCCTGGATTAACAGATAGGCTTCCGGAACAATATAATATGTCATTTCGTTAAACTGGATATCCCACGCAGTACCGGTTGACCAGGCAGTAAATTGATTATTCCAGGCTCTATCATTGCCCTTGAAATAATAATCCCTGAGCCATTGAACTCGAGCCGAGAGACCTTTTGGTTCCTTGATTCTTTTTTCGACTGATTTTTTCTGAGTCTTGCTCATAACCGCCTCCTTATTTTGAAATAATTTCTCTCAATCTCTCTTCACCGTGAATAAGCATCCTGTGCATTACGTCAACCGATTTTACGCCATCTTTTTTTTCAAGAGCATCTACCATCTCTTTATGAAAACTAAATACTTCCGGTATCACGTCCGGATCCTGAAAAAACTGGCCGGACATGCTGGTATATACGGGTCTGAATGAATTTAAAAGCATCGGATAGCTCAAATTATCAGTTGCCATGGCCACCAGATGATGAAAATCAAAGTCGATCTCGGTTATCTGTGCAATATTCTTATGGTCGACCTCTTCTTCCTGCTTAATAATTTTCTTGAATTGAAGCATCTGTTCCGAAGTTCGATTACTTGCCGCAAGTTTTGCATTCTCTTTTTCCATAAGCATGCGCATGGCAAGAAGACTCTCGAGTAGCTTGGGATCCAGCATTCCGTTGTGATAACTGATTAATGAAGTCAGAATTGCAACCGAGCCTTCCCTTCGATAGTCATTGACAACCGTTCCGATTCTGGGAATCATGGATACCAGGCCTTTTGCGGCAATTTCAACGAGCGCTTCGTGAACAACCGGCCTGCTGACGCCCAGTTGCACCGCCAGTTCCCTTTCAGGCGGCAATTTTTTACCCACAGGCAGCTTTCCGGACAATATAAGTTCCTCAAATCGTCTGATGCAGACTGCTTTTAAACTTTCTGTTCTTACTGGCTTGATCATATCGAGCATAAATATTGATTCCTTTTTGGCTGGTGGTAATACCAAATATATAACGGTAGAATATGAATGTCAAGTGAATTTTATAAAGATGGTTAATTTGACAGCTGACACATCATCGTTATTTCTGTTTTTATCGTGTCGTGAATTCATTAATCGGAGGCCAATAGCTCTTTTTGTATTTTGTTGATAAGTTGTTATGGCTTGCGCCTTCAATTTTAACGAATAGTTTCTCTGTTTTTATTTTGGTGTATATCCTTTTCCCCATTTCGAATGGAACTACATTGTCCTGTGTCCCGTGAATTATCAAAACCGGGCATGATATATTGACGATTTTGTCAATATTATTGAACGAGTTCCCGGCAAAAACTGAAGCAAGACCAAACCCTGCTGCTTTGGCAAAATCTTCTCCGCTTGTTAAAGGAGTGACGAGAATAAGCCCGGCAATATTTAAATTTTGAGAAGTATTTATTGCAACGGCAGTTCCGATTGAGCGTCCTAAAATAGTTACATTGCTTACTGAGAAACCAAGGCTTTGGACAGCATAGGTGAGGGCTGCTTTGCCGTCAGTGTATATCCCCTTTTCGCTTGGTTCACCCTGGCTCTTTCCGTAGCCACGGTAACTGACACCCAGTACATTGATTCCTAAATTGTTAATTTGCATTAAGTCAGGCAAACGACTAGAAATATTACCTCCGTTTCCATGAAAGTAGATAAGTATTTTATTTGATGATTTGTCTGGGATGAAGTAACTTTGAATTTTTACCCGGTCTTCAGTTTCAATGAAAATTTCCTGTACGTTTAACGGGAGTTGGCCCGTTAAAATTACATTTTTTTTATCCGGGTGAAATGCCATTTTGTTAACAACAATCTTACACCCATACAAAAATAAAATACTCAGTAATGCCGTTAATATTAGCGCTGTTTTTTTCATAATTTATTATGTGAATGCGGCAAATAACGTATATTGCTTTCAATTTAAATTATTAATAATGGCAGCATAACATTAAGATATTTTGGAATCAATGCTTAGAAATTCCGGCTTTTCACCAAGATCTATCATGTTTAAAAAAAAATAACTACAGCATATAGAAGAAGGTAATCAGAGGGATTATATGCCCAAAAATTGCAATTGGTCGATAGCCGCACCCGGGTTTGGCTGCAAACAATTCCCCAAAGGGGATAAGGAATATAGCCTCGGGTTTCAACCGTGGTGGCAGGGCACCAAATCGTATTAAGCCCTGAACAGGGCGATGAAAAAATTAGACGAAAATATCTTCCGGTCATAATATTATCTGTACTGTCAATGTTAAGCTGTCTATATTCTTGTTCACCTGTCTATATTCTGTAGAAAATCAAAGGGCCGCCTATCCGGCCTTAAAATAAAAATATGACATTCTAAAGGATTCTTTGCATATTTTATTAAAGTGAGCTAAATTTGTTGACATGAGTACTTTTAAAAATTTTTTCAAAGTAAAAAACATTGAAGAGGTTCTGTCCCTGGAATCATTATTTCCTCAACTGGGAACTGAAGAGATTCCTCTTCTCAATGCATCGGGAAGAGTTCTTGCCTCAGACATTATATCAGATGCCGACCTCCCGGGTTTTGACCGCTCTACCATGGATGGTTTTGCTGTGGTCGCCTCATCAACATTCGGTGCAAGCGACGGCAGCCCTGCCTTTCTCAACATTAAAGGCACTGTCCCAATGGGTGAGGAGCCTGACTTTTCTATCAGGCCTGGGGAGGCGGCAAGAATGCCAACCGGAGGTATGCTGCCGGAAGGCGCTGACAGCGTCATCATGATAGAACTGACTGAAGCGATCGATGACGATTCCATTGAAATATATAAAAGTGTCGCCCCCGGAAACGATATCATTAAAAGAGGTGAGGATTACAAGGCCGGAGATACCATAATATCGGCCGGCTGCAGATTGCGTCCCCAGGATGTGGGACTGCTGGCGGCGTTTGGACAAGATCCTGTCTCCGTATTTAAACAGCCGGTTGTCGGGATCATATCTACAGGAGACGAGATTGTTCCGGTCAATAAAAATCCCGGATCGGCGGAAGTAAGAGATACCAATACGTATTCACTGGCGGGCTTTGTGAAAGATGCAGGAGCAATACCCGTGACATTTGGGATAGCGAAAGACAACTTTGATGAACTGCTCAAAATGTGCAGCAAAGCAATAGAAGAGACCGATATGGTGATCCTATCGGGTGGAAGTTCTGTTGGAACACGTGACTTCACAATAGAAGTCCTCTCTTCATTGCCTGAATCAGAAATACTGGTTCATGGCATATCGATCAGTCCGGGCAAGCCGACCATTCTTGCGAAGACACGCGGCAAGGCGGTCTGGGGACTTCCAGGCCACGTCGTATCATCAATGATTGTTTTTAAAGTAATCGTCAGGCCTTTTATTGAACATATCGGAGGAGTCTCTCTAACAAACAGAAAACAGCAATGGACTAAAGCAAAGATGACACGCAACATATCGTCAGCCCAGGGAAGAATAGATTGTATTCGCGTAAAGCTCTCTAGGACCAACAGAACACTTTTTGCAGAACCTGTTTTGGGAAAATCCGGCCTTATCAATACAATGGTAAAGGCTGACGGAATTGTCATGGTCGACATTAATTCAGAAGGAATTGAAGAGGGAGCTGAGGTTGATGTCATACAGATATGACTACAGACAACAAATAAATTTTTTGACTTATTACGGAGTTGCCATTAAATGACCTTAAAAAGAAATATTTATCTTGATATGAAGACACTTGAGAAGGCAAGGGAAATTCTGTTCACATCGTTTCCTTTGTCTTCTTTTCTGACAAAAGAGTCCGTACCGGTTGCAGATGCTGTCGGAAGGGTTTTGGCAGAAGCTGTTTTTGCCAAGATTTCTTCACCGCCATTCCATGCCGCAGCAATGGACGGCATTGCAATAAAAGCTTCAGATTCATTTGGTGCAGCAGAAAACCATCCGATTGAGTTTATATCCGATAAAAATGCATTCTATGTAAATACAGGCCATGTCCTGCCTGAAAATACCGATGCGGTTATTATGATAGAGTACGTAAATCGGAAAGATGATAAAAGACTTGAAATTGAATCCCCTGCATATCCCTGGCAGAATATAAGAAAGCTCGGGGAAGATATTGTGGCCACAGAACTGCTTTTTCCTGTAAATCATAAGGTGACACCATACTGCATAGGCGCACTTCTTTCAGCAGGAATCACATCTGTTGAAGTCAAGAAGAAGCCAAAGGGCCTTATTGTTCCAACAGGTTCAGAGTTGATAGATGCAGACAGTGCACTATCCGTCGGATTAAAACCAGGGCAGCTAATAGAATCGAATTCCCATGTACTCGCCAAACTGATTGAGTCATATGGCGGTGCATTTGAAAGAAAAGGCATAATCCGGGATGACATAGGGCAAATTGAGAAGATCATATCTGATGCTGCAGAAGATAAAAACTGTAACTTTATTCTAATCTGTGGCGGTTCTTCCGCAGGCTCTCACGACTTCTCCAAGGCATCAATCAACAACCTGGGAACAATTCTGGTTCACGGCGTTACGATAATGCCCGGCAAACCGGTTATCATTGCGGATGTAAATGGGAAGCCTGTTTTTGGGGTTCCCGGTTATCCGGTATCGACAATCATAGCTTTCGAGCAGTTTATCGGCCCCATGATCGCAATGATGCTTGGGCAATCTGACAAGGAAAAAACAACCATCAATGTTGAACTGACCCGGAAAGCAGCTTCCAAGCTTGGTATCGAAGAATTTCTTCGTGTCAAACTTGGCAAAATAGGCAAAAGGATTGTCGCCACATCCCTGCCCCGTGGTGCGGGAAGCATTACCACCATTACCGAAGCTGATGGTATCATAAGAATTCCCAATCATATTGAAGGACTGAACGCACACGAACCTGTAAAAGCCGAACTCTTGCGCCCTCTTGCTTCTATTGAGAACACTATAATTGCCACAGGAAGTCATGACAACACCCTTGATGTTCTTGCAGACCTTCTGAAAGCTTCGGGAACCGGGATCACTCTTTCGTCAAATCATGTCGGCAGCATGGGTGGACTTATGGCGATTAAAAAAAAAGTCTGCCATATTGCAGGTTCGCATCTTCTAGATACTGAAGACGGCTCATATAACATCTCATGGATTAAAAAATACCTGCCGGGTATTAATATAAAACTTGTCAACCTTGTATCAAGGGAACAGGGTCTGATAGTAAAGTCCGGGAATCCAAAAAATATTCGCAGTCTCGAAGATATCGCAAAAGATGATATTATGTTTATAAACCGCCAGGCTGGCTCCGGAACAAGAATTCTACTTGATTACAGGCTGAAAAACTACGGCATCGACCCTTCCAAAATAAAAGGTTATGAAAACGAAGAATTTACACACATGTCTGTTGCAGCAGCTGTTTTAAGCGGTGCCGCCGACACAGGGCTTGGAATACATGCGGCAGCGACAGCACTTGATCTGGACTTTATCCCGGTTGTTACAGAGCAGTATGATCTTGTCATCCCAAAAGAGCACTTTAAAACAGAGATGATCCAAAAGCTTCTTGATATTATCAACACAGATACCTTCAAATCGCGCGTTCGCGCTCTTGGAGGGTATGGAACTGAGAATACCGGAAAACTGATAAATGAAATTACATAAATTAGATGATTACAGATGGGAAGTGCCAAAAACCGGCAATATGAATACATGCGGCCGAATTTATTCAAATGAAGCAATGATAAAGGCAGTCAAACAGGAAGAAGCTTATCAACAGGTTGCAAATGTTGCATGTCTGCCCGGAATACTCGGCGCATCTCTTGGAATGCCTGATATCCACTGGGGATACGGATTTCCCATCGGAGGTGTCGCGGCATTTGATCTGGATTCAGGTGTCATATCTCCGGGTGGTGTCGGCTACGACATAAACTGCGGTGTAAGACTCGCTGCTTCCTCCCTCTCAATCAAGGATATAAAGAACAGGTTGGAAGATCTCGCAAACGCACTTTATCGTAATATACCCTGTGGCGTCGGTTCTACAGGCTCTTTGAGGCTTTCAAAAAAAGACGAAAAAACAGTGCTGCGCGAAGGCAGCAGATGGGCTGTGACCCAGGGATTCGGTGAAGATACGGATATAACCCATACAGAAGACAGCGGATGTATGAAGAATGCAGATCCTTCAGAGTTAAGCGACAGGGCGCTTGAAAGAGGACTTCGTCAATTAGGCACATTGGGAGCCGGCAATCATTTTATTGAAGTCGGAAGAGTCGAGACAATCTACAACAAGACTGTTGCCGACCGCTTCGGTCTTTTTGAAGGGCAGGTAACACTCATGATCCATTCAGGATCAAGGGGCCTCGGTCATCAGGTATGTGATGATTTTCTTGCGCTTATGACAAAGCATTCAAAAAGGCTCGGCTTTGATCTTCCGGACAGGCAGCTCTCCTGCGCCATGATCAAATCTGACGAAGGTGAAAGGTATTTCAATGCAATGGCATGTGCTGCCAATTATGCATGGACAAACCGTCAGATTCTTCTTCACAGGGCAAGGAAAGTGTTTTATGAAGTCTTTGGAATCGGACCAAGGGATCTCTCCATGAATCTTGTCTATGATGTCTGTCATAATATAGCCAAGAAGGAGGAGCATATTGTCGACGGGATCAAACGTGTTGTCTGTGTGCATAGAAAAGGCGCAACAAGATCTTTTCCTCCCGGCCATCCTTCGATTTGCGATGAATACAGGGATATAGGACAGCCGATCCTGATACCCGGAGATATGGGTACTGCATCATATGTTCTTGTTGGTACTCAGAAAGCCATGGAAGAAACATTCGGTTCTACATCCCACGGTGCAGGCCGTGTATTAAGCAGAAAAGCCGCCAAAAAGACAAGTAGAGGAAGGGCTATACACCGCGAACTCGAAGATAAAGGGATATTCGTACGATGGACCGGTAAAACGACACTTGCTGAAGAAATGCCTGAAGCTTACAAAGACATTTCAAAAGTTGTCGAGGTTGTGCATAATGCAGGAATATCAGAAAAGGTAGCAAAGCTTAAACCCCTTGTTGTCATCAAAGGTTGACGGCTTTGTAAAAAGTCCAATTAAGGAAAGCTATATATGGGTGATTTTAATCTGCATATTTTTTCTTTAATTGTTTAAACCTGTTGGAGTCCCTGATGTTTGCTATATCCGTATCGGACATAATATGTTTCCAGTTGTTGAACCCTTTCTTTAACGCCTCTTCAAACCAGACGAGTGCTTCTTCCGATTTGTTTTGAACGGCAAACAAACAAGCAATATTATAGTAGGCAGAGAAATAGTCCGGCTGGACATCAATGATTTTTTTAAAAAGTGATACCGATTTTGAATAGTTTTTATTACGCATATAGATAAAGGCCAGGTTGTTCAGCGCCGGTACGAAATCGGGTCGAATCGACAGCGCTTTTTGATAGTTATTTAATGCTTCATAAGGATCCTCTCTGTTCTCATTTATAATGCCCATCTGATAATAGAGAGCATAGTTTTCCGGTCCAACCTTTAGTTGATGACGGACTTTTTCTGCGGCATCTTCAATCGAAAAGGAAGTCAAAATTTGTTTGAGAGTCAGGTTTAGCGTTTTATCTTGAGGTTTTATGTGAAGTGCCCTGAAAAAACAGTCGGCTGCTTTTACCGGATCTTTGTTTTCATAGTAAAGCCATCCCATATAGGAATAAATATCTGCGTTTTGCTTTTCAGTTGCAAGGTTTTTAGCAACTGCATCGAGACCGGCACGAATGCATCTTTGCTTTAAATCTCCATCATTGATAAAAGAAAAGTCGCTCACAATATATTCAGCACAGTAATTTTCCAGCACCCCGGCCAGCCGTTCTCTCTGATCCGGGGAAGCCCGCGTGAGGTCGATCTGATTTTTTTCGTATTCATGAAATGAAAGGGTAAAGGCGGCAAGATCTATCTGTTTTTCAATATCGATCAAATAGCTTTGGATGATCTCCATCGATCGTTTGCTTAACCAGCTTTTTGACTGCAGCTTTTCCTCTATTTTCGACTCACCAATATCAACATGCATCAGTTCAGGTGCAGCAAATTCCAGTCGCGGTCGATTGTCTGTATTGATCAAGCCGTCACCGAAAAATCGCCGCAGATCTTCGCTGATGATTAGATTAATAAACAGGCTGTGATTGGACAGGATTATATTTTTAGACTTCTTCGAATAAGTAAAATTTTTCGCCGCAACATCGATATCCATTATGGTTTCGTCTTTGAACCCGACCAGTAGAAAATCAGGACCGATTCTCCCGGGATTGGTGCTTATCAACAGGCTGTTGGGAAACACGCTTGAAAACGTGCGCCCGACCAAGGCAAATGTGGGCCAGTCCATTTGATAGGAATGGATCCACTGTACATTTATGCCTCCTTTGTTCAATCGCTTTTTAGCCAGTTGCATATATTCTTGAGTGTACAACGCGGCTATCCCTGCCATCCAGGGATTCGACGGCACGGAAATAATCACGTCATATGTTCGGTCGGACAATTCAAGATGCGCCCGGCCGTCTTGTACTATCAGGTTTGTTTTGGGATGCGATAGAACATGATTGTTCCAAGGGGTGAAAAATCGGCTGGCCGCAACAACCTGCTCGTTGATTTCAACCACGTCCAACCTGTCAACGGGATAGTGGAGCACTTCACCCGCGGTAATACCGCTTCCTAAGCCTACGACAAGAACCTTTTTGGGATCTGGATGAAAAATCAAGGGGAAGTGGGCTGAAACGGTCTGGGTGCACATATCAATGCTGGTGGTTGCATCTGCCTTGCCGTTGTTTAGCATTATATAATCCGTATGCCCCAGCACATTGGGTCCCGATTGCCAGACGGTAGTAAAACCACCGATGCCATCCCCGAAAAAAACGAGTTCATCCGTTTCAAACTCGGCAAATATTTCCATCCCGGAAAACAGGGCCTCTACCCATCCCACTTGTTTTTCACTGAATTTTTGAAAGCGATGATATTTTCCGCTTGCCAGCATATTCCGATTCCAGTGAGGGAAATAGGCGGTTAAAATAAGTCCAAAAAGGACCGGAAGAATTAATAATGTCCATTGAATACGCCGTTCCCGTAGCTGCCATCGGATATGGCCGCCCGCAAGAAGTGCGCTAAATAACTGCACGAATATCACCAAACCCAGGGCGCTCTCCTTACCGATCATCGGTATCAGTATAAATCCGGCAAAGAAGGATCCTGCTACAGCGCCGACAGTGTTTATAGCATAGATGGACCCGATGGATCTTCCCGTGTACCGAAGGGAGCGGGCGCATATTTTAATCGTCAACGGGAAGGCGGCACCGAGGAAAAAGGTCGGTATAATCATAAACAGAAACAGAATTACCCCCTTTAGCAAAAGGAGCTGGGTAAAATGATCCTTGAAATCATAAATCAATTTTGCAAAGAATATCTGGCTATTCCCAAGAATCTGACTGACCGCCAGTGCAGACAGGGCGGCAAGAACTTGGGTAAGAATTAGCACCAGTGTTAAATCTGTCTTTTTGATATAATCAGATATTCTTCCAAAGAAGAAACTACCCATGGCAAGGCCGACGATAAATGTTGTAAGGACAATCGTAAAGGAATAAGTAGTCGGGCCCACAATCAGACCGAGCAGTTTGGTCCAGATAACCTCGTAGGCCATTGTGCAAAAACCAGAGACGGCAACGATTATCAAGGCATGAAGATGGAATCTGTCTGTTGCCTGCGACATATCGTGGATGGATTCTGCCTCTGCTCCGGAATCGTTTGCGCCGGATCCGCTTTCCGGTCGGTATCCCTTTGAAGAAAGGCGATGGCTGGCCAGGATGCAAACAAGGCCTATCCCCATGTTGACCGCGGCAGCAATTCCCGTGGTTCCCCATATGCCGAAGTTTCTGATCAGCAGGAAACCGCATAATATTGAACCGCAAGCGGCGCCGATGGTATTTAATCCATACAGACGCCCTACCCGGGTGCCCACATGGGAAAGTCTGATTACAAAAAAACGGCCAAGTACCGGTAGGGTGGCTCCCATGCAGATTACCGGTATCAGCATGAGAAAAGAGCAGGCGATGAAGGTCAGCACGTTATAACCCAGGAAATATTGGAACAGGTGATTATAAAAAACGACACACATAGGTCGAAAGAGAATAAGCAGTACCGGCAAAAAAAGTCCGTATGCCGCGATGATGAGTTCCAAAATTCCGTAGACTCTCACCAACATTGGCGGATTTTGGATGCGGTCAATCACTCTACCGGCCAGATAGCTGCCTAACCCGAGACCCATCATGAAAACAGTCAGAACGATACTGACTGCAAAGGGCGCATTCCCGATTATTTTTACAATCATCCGAGTCCAAAGGATCTGATATATCAATCCCGTCATACCGGAGAGAAAGAAGCAGCCGAGTATTATGGTGGAAAGCAGCCCACCTTTATGTCCGACCGTTCTTTCAACAGCTATTACAACTGGTTGTTTTTTAGTGCTTGTCATGTCCAATTTTTCCCAGGTGAAGAAACCATCCCTGAGATATGGTTTCCTCTGTGAAAAAGAAAAATACAAGATCAAACTTTAACGTTCACAATTTATTCCTGAAATATTCAATCAGATTATTGGTAGAAGAGTCGTGTTTTAAATCAACCTCTTTTTCATGATAAAGCTCGGGCAGTATATTATTTGCAAGAATTTTTCCAAGCTGTACACCCCACTGGTCAAAGGAATAAATATTCCAGATCACACCCTGCGCAAATATTTTGTGTTCGTACATGGCAATTAGTTTTCCAAGGATTTCCGGCGTAAGCTTCTCTGCCATAATTGTCGTAGTCGGCCGGTTGCCCTCAAATGTCTTAAATTGTACCAGGTAATCATCCTTTTCTTCTTTTTCAACTTCTTCCCTGCTTCTTCCAAACGCAAGTGCTTCTGTCTGCGCAAAAAAATTAGACATCAGCTTCACATGGTGGTCGCCCACAGGATTTTGGGATTTGGCAAAACCGATAAAATCGCATGGGATCAGTTTTGTGCCCTGATGAATCAGCTGGTAAAACGCATGCTGACCGTTAGTTCCCGGTTCGCCCCATATCACAGGACCTGTCTGGTAGTTTACCCTGTTACCGTTTTTGTCCACAGATTTTCCATTGCTCTCCATGTCACCCTGCTGAAAGTATGCCGGAAAACGAAGAAGATACTGATCATATGGAAGGATTGCATGACTCTCTGCGCCAAAAAAATTATTATACCAAATGCTTATAAGGCCAAGGATTACAGGCATATTTTCTTCAAGTCTGGTATTCAGAAAATGGTTGTCCATTGCGTGAAAACCGGAAAGCATTTGGTTAAAATGATCAGGACCTACTGAAATCATAACGGGCAAGCCTATTGCCGAACAAAGCGAATACCGCCCCCCCACCCAGTCCCAGAATTCAAACATGTTGTCGGAAGAAATGCCGAATTGTGTTACCGCTTCCGTATTGGTAGAAAGAGCAACGAAATGCGATGCCACGGCTTTCTCATCTTTTAGAGTTTCAATAAGCCATCTTCTCGCTGTATGAGCATTAGTCATCGTCTCCTGGGTCGTAAATGTTTTTGAGGCGATAATAAAGAGTGTCTCTTCAGGCGATTTGTCTCTAAGGCACTCCGATATATGTGTTCCGTCAATGTTGGAAATAAATTCAACCGACAATTGCCTGTCCGAATATGCCCTCAGGGCTTCGCAAGCCATAACAGGGCCGAGGTCTGATCCGCCTATTCCTATATTCACAATATTTTTTATTTTTTCCCCTGTATATCCCTTCCAGGTGCCATTTCGGACTTTTACTGAAAAATTCGTCATTTTCTCAAGCACCCTGTTCACTTCCGGCATAATATTCTTGTCGTCAACAAATATCGGTGTGTTGGATCGATTTCTGAGAGCGGTGTGCAGCACTGCCCTGTCTTCAGTTTGGTTAATTCGTTTTCCTGAAAACATGTCTGATATTGCGTCAGGCAAACCTGAAGCCTTAGCAAGATCGAAAAGAAGCTTCATTGTCTCCTGCGATATCCGATGCTTGGAATAATCTACATAGAGATCTTCTTTTACTATTTTGAACTTATCTCCCCTTAAAGAGTCCTGATCAAACAATTCCTGAATAGTAATATGTTTTACTTTTTGAAAATGTTCCTGTAGTTTTTTCCATTCCTTTTTCTCTGTAAGCATTGTCATTCTCCTTATACCAGGTAATTGCTGAAATTTGGCATGGCGGGGCATTCGTCGATTAGGTAAAAAAGGCATAGCTGAAAATCAGCTATGTGTCAATAAAATCAGGGAAATCATAAAACTTGTATACAATTCAAAGCGTGAGCGAAACAAGCAAGTTAAATGGCTACATATTAATTAGCTAAGAATAGTCGCTTCTGAAAAATATCAAGGACTCGGACGCGGTCATATCAGCAGGATCAAAGACAAAGTCAGAAAAAGGAAAAAAAGGGTGTAATAGGTTTTTAAAGTGAGCTAAAATTTCAATTGCCTAAAGTGAGCTATAGTGGAAGGGGCTTGCAAGGCTGATGAGATCAGACGATAGATTCGATGTCGTAAGGGGTGAGGCTATCGTAGCCGGTTTCGGTGATAAGAACGGTCTGCTCAAACTGAGCGGAAAGCGACTTGTCAACCGTCAATGCGGTCCAGTTGTCATCCAGGATATGAAGATTCCTTTTGCCGATGTTAATCATCGGTTCAATTGTAAAAACCATCCCGGGGATGAGTTCAACCCCCTCTCCCTTTCTCCCGAAATGCGGTACCTGCGGCGGTTCATGAAACTCAAATCCAACGCAGTGTCCAACAAATTCGCGCACCACCGAACACCCGCGGCTTTCTGCAAAGTCCTGAATTGCCCATCCGATATCGCCTATCCTGTTGCCGGGCTTCACCACGGACAAAGCAGCCAGCAGGCTCCCTCCTGCGACCCCCACGATTTTTTTTGCCTCAGAACCCGGGGAACCCACAAAAAAGGTTTTATTGGCATCGGCAAAATACCGGTCAAGCACTGATGTAACGTCCACATTGATGATATCGCCATCTTCAAGCGCTCTGTCACCGGGAATGCCGTGGCAGATCACTTCATTGACTGATGTGCAAACGCTTTTCGGAAATCCTTTATAATTCAGACAGGCAGGAACTGCATTGTTTTTTATTGTAAATTCGTGGACCAGTGTGTTGATATCATCCGTTGTGATGCCCGGCCCGATCTCTTTTTCCACCATATCGAGGGTTTCAATAACAAGACGCCCGGCCCTCTTTATCCCCTCAATATCTTTCAGGTTTTTAGTCCGAATACCATATCTTTTATAATACTCTCCCGCGATATCAAATTTTGCCTTTTTTTGATTCACAGCACAGCACTTTTTATACTTTTTCCCACTTCCACACGGGCACGGGTCATTCCGACCTGCCTTGATTATTTTTTGTTTCATTAATAACACCTGTCGACATTTACAACTTCTTCCACCAAGCTGAAAACAGCCCTGTAAATTTTTTCATTCTTGCTAGCCCGTGGTCCTGCGACATTCAGTACTTGAATCATATGTTTCCTCAACCAGGCAATAGTACACTCAACCGCGCCGGACATGCCTTGGTTATTCAAATCAATGTGAAGACATGGCTTGTTATGGTTGCGAGCCATGGCCATGGTGTATCCGGAGCCCCCGATCAACTTTCCGTAGGAGATGATCATGGTGCCGTCGGACTCAACAACATTCTTTTCAGTCCGCTCACTGTATCCACATCCGATCATTTCCTCCATCTCATATTTTTTTGATAGCGGGCCCTTCTCGGTCAATCTTCCTTCAGGCACCCAGCCCCCATGAGGCGTTCCTGTAACAATAGCCGCATCAAGGGCTGCCTGGTCAGCCCCTGTCTGCCCTCCTGAAATTATTTTTATTATCATTGCTTTATAAACACCTCACAGAAAGACACACCATTAATCTGAATATATTTTTTCTTTTAGAATCTTTTTCTGCTGTTTCCGGGCAGTTCGCTTTTCTTTCTTTTTTACAAGTTTAATTTTTATATCATCCTGATACTTTTTTAAAGCTGAAAATGAAAAAAAATATCCTGTTATTGCAATGGGGATGCCGATTATTATGCCGCCAAAGATCATGGCCATCAAAATTTCAGGTGTGCTCTGCAATAAATTAATGACTGTAATTTCAGGACTTCCGGCAGGATTGCATGAAGGGGTCAGACCAGTCATTTTTGCACCGACAAAGTAGGTAATGCCATAAAGTACAGGCGCTGTTACAGGGTTTGATATCCAAACACCTGCTGCTGAAGATATTTTATTCCATTGGAAAATGGCTGCAAAAAAAACCGCGATAGGGGTCTGAAATCCCATGAAAGGGGTCATTCCCACAAACAGGCCAAGGGCAAAGCCGAGCGCAATTTCATGGGGATTACCCCTTATCTTTAGAAATCTCCGATAGGCTCTCAATAAAAATGCAGTAATAACATTCCTGCTCTTTTTCCGACTATCATCTTGTTCTGTAACCATTCTATCCTGCATCCCGATGTTATGATTGCTGAAGATACCAGCTATAATATATTGAGGGACGTGTCAATATGATTGAGCCCGGTCCAAACGCTTTCTATTATGAAAATCTGCTTAAAAAACCTGATACAACCGATACAACAAGAATAACGGCGGTAAATCCTATACAGCCGGCCCCGATAAAACGATGGAATACATTTTCTCTGGTTTTTTGTTCATACCCCAAAATATAACCCAAAACTATTCCGGCAGCAATTCCTCCACCATGCGCCCAATTATTAATTCCAGGTATAATCAGACCGAAAACAAACAATCCGATCACCCAACCCCTGACCTGCCTGAAAAGGCTGTTTCCAAATACATCGCCCCGGCTTTTTCCATAATACAGCAGGGTTCCGATCAGACTGCACACCGAAGCTGATGCTCCTATTGTAAAAGCCACTCCAGCAAGATTTGACAGAAAAAATCCTGCGATGCTCCCAAGAATGTAAATGGCAGACATTCTCCATATGCCATACACCCTGACAACAAACGGCGCAATCTGTTTGAAAGCGGCCATATTAAAAAAAATGTGCAGTATTCCGCCATGAAGGAAGCCGGCTGAAACAAGCGACCACCAGCGATGGTAGCTTCCTACAGGTATTGACCCGGTAGCGCCCATGGCAAAAAGGCTATCGCTCCCGGGCGATAAAAAGGTTAAAGGATTAGCGGACAGCCCGGGAATCTTTCTACTGAAAACAATCGACACGATAAACATAAATATGTTTACACAGATCACTCCTTTAATAAATTTGTCGTTATTTTTCATTACTTGTTGTTATTTTTAATTAAGACCGGCTACTCTTCAAAACAAAATTCCATAGTAAAATCGCCATTGTCGGTTTTATATGACATGACAATAACCGGACGCCCTGGGATATGGTCCAGTGAATGCCCGCTTCCAATAAGAACATTTACATGTTTTGCATCCATATCAATCCTCTAAAGCTGGCCGCAATTTTCAATCACAACCTTTGCTTTGGGCCGGCCGTTCTGCGAGCCAACGGTTTCTATCTTTCCGACGATATCCATTCCTTTAGTCACACGCCCGAATACGACGTGTTTGCCGTCGAGCCACGGTGTTTTTATTGTAGTAATAAAAAATTGCGAGCCGTTGGTGCCGGGTCCGCTATTGGCCATTGACAGCATCCCCACATCCGTATGTTTAAGTTTGAAGTTTTCATCCGAAAATTTCATCCCATAAATTGACTTCCCTCCGGTACCATTGTGGTTTGTAAAATCACCGCCCTGAATCATAAAACGGGGAATGATTCTGTGAAACGTACTGCCTTTGTAACCGAAACCTTTTTCGCCAGTGCACAGAGCACGGAAGTTTTCTGCAGTTTTAGGCACAATATCGGCCTGCAGTTCGATCTCAATTCGTCCTGATGGTTTCCCATCAATACTAATATCCAGAAAGACGTTCGGGTTTTCTGCAAAGGCGCTAAAAGCGATTAAAAAATAAATCCCCAATAAATAAAATATAACCCTTGGTATTCTTAAAGCAAAACGCATAGTTATCTCCTTTCATCAAGATTTGAATTTTCTATCTATAGCATATACCGATAGGGATGGAAATGGATAGGAACCCTAACCTTGCTGCTGGCCTTATTTTTAAAAAGAAGAAATCCATTATCTTTACCAAAAAGAAAGATGTCTTTCGTGATCTCAACGTCTATTCTGCAGTAATCTATTATCTCTCTTATTCTTCCCTGCTTCCACCATCTAAGCGCCTGGAGGCCGTCCGCGCTTTTTTTTATACCGAGTGTTTCTGTGGCCAGATGATCAAGGGAAAGTCTATATCCAAGCCTTTAATGAACTTTTTCAAGGATGTCGATGGTATTGATATTATTAAAATTAAAGTCAGAGTAGCCGCCCAACACTTTATAATCAAAACGTTTGATATTAAAGCCGACAACTGCATCAAATTTTGACATGTGTTCAATTAGATCGGAAACCTGGTTTTCAAGAAATTCAAAATATGTATCAGCCCTGGAATCATTGTTAATCAGCATTCGCTCCATTACCGGAAGGTTGTAAATAAGTGTTTTACCGCTTGCAGTGGGCGTTGCAACAACAACATTTTTTCCTGACCTGATAAGATCAATCGCTTCAGCCTGATGCCGGTAGAGACCGTCTCCACCTGTTTGATGTATAATGTTCAGCACATCTTCCGGCAACGGCTTTTGTGTATCGGCAATTGCTCCTTCATGCCCGTCAATAACCTTGTGATAAGCCACCTGGTGAGACATCCGCTTGGAATTGATAAGTGATTCTATATATTCTTTGATATCCGGCTTTCTGTTCATGCTATTTTTTTTCCTGTCTGCATGGGCATACGTGTTTTTTTTAAATAAAGCAATCGATGGGAAAAAGATGGGCGTAATTCTCACACGTATAATTGCATACAATACATGGAAAAAACTTGAAAAATATTCTGCATTATATATATTGAGATTCCATGCATCATTTTCTTATTATAATGAAACGATATTTCCAAATTGCACGCAGGGAAAACGCCCACAAAATCATCCTGCCGATTCTGCTGGTTTTTTTTATCGGAAGCGCTGCATTCTTCTGGTTTGAAAAAGAGGCAGGCTTAACAGACTCATTCTGGTGGTCCATCGTCACCATGACAACCGTAGGATATGGTGATATTTCACCCATGACAATCGGGGGCAAAATTACCGGTGTGCTGGTGATGATTTTCGGCATCGGTTTTTTAGGTGTATTTACAGCTGCAATAGCAGGTTTTTTTATTGAAAACAGGCTTCTGGAGAATAAAGGAATGAAACCAACCAATTTTACCGATCATTTTATCATCTGCGGATGGAATTTCAGGGGAGATGATATTGTGGCAGAACTCCGCGCAGACCCCAAAAGCGCTGATCTTCCACTGGTCATTATCGCAGATATTCCTGAAAAACCACTGGATGACATTCAAATCCATTTTATTCGGGGAGACGTCAACCCGGACACACTCGAAAAAGCTAATATTTCCAAGGCAGGGGTTGCCTTCATCCTCTCTGATGATAAGCTTGACTCTCATTCAGGGGATGCAAAAACGATTCTCAATACCATGACCGTTAAAAATATCTGTCCTGACGTGTATACATGCGTGGAGTTAATGGACCCTAAGAACATGGACCACTGCAGGATGATAAAAGCGGACGAAGTGATCATTGTTGGAGAACTCAGCACAAACCTTCTGGTGCAGGCAGCCCTTGATCATGGCATCACAAGAATGATCAGTGAGCTTGTCAGCAATAAATATGGTGAAGACCTTTACAAAATAGGACTTCCGTCTTATCTTACGGATAAAGATTTTTTTTCAGTGATGTGTGAGTTAAAAAAACAGCATAATATACTCTGCATCGGCATTGAGGACAAATCAGGACAAAACCTGATTGCCAATCCGGACACAAGTTACAGACTTAAGGCTGATGATATGCTGATCGTTATTGCAAAGGACAGACCTGATAAAAATATTTAATAATCGCAACAACATAATGGGGGACATATATGAAAGAAAAATTTGAAACAGTTAAGGCGTATCTTCATGAAATCGACATTGCCATTGTTGATGAAAATACGGATGAGGAACTGGTGGTGGTTGAAGACGAGGAAAACGGCATTAAAAACCTGATCATTGACTGCGAAGAGCCTATTATTGTTCTTGAACAGGTGATAATGGAGGTCCCTGGTGACGCAAAAGATCTTTTTAAGCGACTTCTTCAGATGAACCGAAATCTTGTTCACGGCGCATTTGTCCTGGATGAAGATGGAAAGGTTGTCATTTTTCGTGACACGCTTCAACTCGAAAATCTGGACAGAAATGAACTTGAGGGTTCAATTCATGCACTAAGTCTTGCACTTTCAGAATACGGATCGGAACTGCTGGAGTATGCAGCCTAAAACAAGTCAAAATTGACAGTGTCGTAAAAAAAACAGAGTTCATTTTTTAAAGTTTTTAACCACAGGAGGTATGACCAATGTCATTATTCAACAGAATTTTCAAGCTGGGACAGTCCCATGCCCATACAGTTATTGATAAAATGGAAGACCCGATTAAAATGACCGAACAGGGAATCCGAGACCTTAAAAAGGATCTCCAAGGCGCAATGCAGAGTCTTGCCGAAGTTAAAGGTGTCACCATCAGGACGAGGAAGGAGTCGGAAAACAATAAAAAACTTGCTGCAGACTATGAACGGAAAGCAATGCTTCTTCTTCAAAAAATGCAAAATGGTGAGCTCGATGCTTCGGAAGCGGAAAGGTTGGCCACTGAAGCACTTTCTAAAAAAGAGAGTCATGCAAACGAATCAATAAAAATGTCCCAGGAAGCGGAAAATAACCGGAAAATGTCAGACAGCCTTCAGTCAAATGTGAACAAACTGAAATCAACTATCTCCACCTATGAAAATGATCTTATCACCCTGAGAGCACGCGCCCGAACAGCAGCCTCCACCAAGAAAATCAACAAACAGATCGCAAAAGTCGATTCCTCTGGGACTATCGCCATGCTTGAAAAAATGAGAGCAAAGGTGGAAGAAGATGAATCGCTTGCCCTGGCATACGGAGAAATGGCAACTGCTGATAGGAGTGTTGACGATGAGATAAATTCAGTGCTTTCCAGCGGGAAAAGTGTCACGTCTTCCGCCAGTCTGATAGAACTCAAACAAAAAATGGGCATTGCTTCATAATATGGGCTTTAAAGACTTTTTTAAAAAGAAAAAAACAGAAGACATCGACCCTTTGAAAGACCTTACACTTGTCAATCTCAGGGTCGGCTCGTATGTTGACTGGGATATGAATACCTGGGAAGTAACCGCATATAACCATTACGATTGGGGTTCCGGTGACGTAACCCGCGAGTGGCAACTCACATCAAGTGATGAAACAATATACCTTGAACAGGAAACAGATGATGATATTTTCTGGAGCATAAACCGAAAGATATCTTTTAATCGCTTAGGAACTGGTATCCGAAACCATATCCTTGAAAACGAAAACCCGCCTGATGAAATCGAATTTGAAGGAACACGCTATTTTCTTGAAGATTCAGCAGGGGGAAGTTTCTTCAAGGATGGAACCGGGACCGGACGTGAATTGATCAAATGGGAATACGAGGATGATTCGGGAAAAAAATACCTTTCAATCGAGCAATGGGGAGAAGAAAGTTTCGAGGCATCTGTCGGCAAAGAAGTAGAAGAATACCAGTTTTCCAATATTCTGCCGCCTGCGTCATAAGTATCCGTTTTACGCTTGGAGCATTTGTTGCAGCCTGATTTTCTATGACTGGACAACCAAATATATATCCAACTCTGCACTTCGCAATTGACATCAAATAGTTTTATTTTAGAATAATTGTCAGTGGTCAAAGGGACTACAGAACCGAAGATTTGTTTCAACTGTGCATCGGTAGTTACCATGATTACCGAATCAAAATAAAAAGCCGCATAAACTTAGATGGGGCGAAGTTTTTTGATCCCAAATTTTCAATTCATCTGTTCAACACTTTACGTATAGTTTCAGCGATTTCTTGTATTGAAATGGGTTTCATGACAAAGGCGGCAATACCCAGTTTTTTGGCTTTTTCTTCATCTATAATGGCACTATGGCCCGTGCAGACAATTACAGGAAGGCCGGGACGAATTTTCACTATCTTTTCAAATAAGTTAAAGCCGGTCATATGCGGCATGGTCATGTCGGTCAATATCAAATCGAAATGATCGGGTTTCGACTGAAAAAGTGCCAATGCTTCAGACGCACTCCCCTTGGTTTCAACCTGGTATCCGAGTCGTTCCAACATCCGCCGGACCACTTTAACGATTGCTTCATCATCATCCACAAAAAGTATTTTTTCATTGCCGGTTGGTATTTTTTCAGGCGTTGCTTTTTTAACCTTGTCTGTGAATTCAACGTGAGCAGTATCCGTATCAGAAAAATATTTCACTTTCATGTTTTATTCCTCCTTGTATGATCTGTCGAAAAATGCGTTATGAATCGTTTCGCCGTCTTCGAGCGAGATAACCCTCAAATATTTTTCTGCTTCTGATATTTTGGCCCATTTCCTGATCCTGCCATCAGATTGGATTCTGCCTTATCAGGTTTCTCAACAACCGATTTTATCCAATCCTCTTTGGCCTGAGCACGATCCGGGCGTTTCCTCGTATAATCAAAATATTGCGTGGTTTTCATTTATCATATTCCAGATATATTATTTGATAGTGCCGAACATTATTAATGTACAGACCGGTCTCGAACACACGCCTTTTTCTCAACTTTTTCGCATAATATTGAATATGACGAATTGTCCAACATTTTTTTATTTTTTTGTCAATAGCATTTTAAACTGTCCGGTTTTCATAGCAAGTGAAATGTCCGGTTATAGAAAATTTCAATCGCACTCCGTTTATAGTGATTATCATAAATATTTTCCGATTAGTTTTTGGAAATATAAACAGAGAAGGCAACTATGGTTCTTTGAAATTCATATATTTTCAATAGGTTGTAATGGGGGTGGCCCAGACAACTTGTTGTCTGGGTGCAAAGCACAAGAAGCTTTGAATGGGCGTAAATTTTGAGAACAGCACAAGAAGCTTTGAATGGGCGTAAATTTTGAGAACAGCTTCTTGCCTTTCGGGCACCGGCAACGAGTTGCCGGTGTTACCCAATGCATAAATCCCTTTCATGGAAACGGAACGTTATTATGACAACCACTATAAATAAAAAATATTACCCTTCAGACTGGTAAGATATGAAGTGCGCCTGATTGCGCCCCATCTCTTTTGCTTTATAAAGTGCCTTATCTGCGCCGGCAATCAGCGCCTCAGGCTTATTATTAATATTTTGTTTATGAGCAAATCCCCATGAAAATGTTAGACCAAATTTTTCCGCTCCACCTATTCGAACCGCTGCATGAAAAGCAGAAGCGCACCATTCACTCATATCTGCCTTGGTCACCAGGTTGCTGAAAAATTTTAAGTCCACCCGCTTTCTCTCGATTTCATTTCCCTGCTCCCCATAACCGTAGCAAAGGTCGTGTGGCAAACAGCATTTGTAAGTAATATCCTCCCAGTTACAACCAGTGAATAAACCCATTACTTCATCCGGCAAGCCCGAACATCCATCGAACTTCCAATTCTTATAGCTTTCCGAATCGTGTTCAATTCGTTCAACCAGATAATCCAGGCCGAAATATCGACATAGTTCTAATGCCTCGCTTGCGGTTATAATATCGCCGATTTCAGGTAACTTCATTTTTTCTCCCGTTTTTTCAATAGCTCTTTAACATATCCATAACCATAACGAAGTGCGCTTTGGCAGCTAACTGAAATTTGTACCAATGGGTGTTTTCAAAATTTGCAGAGGCCTCAAGATCTTCTCCTTCTCGATCTTTAACGGCCCCATCAACCCATTCATCTTTGTTGTAGCCGAGATCTGGTTTGTTCACATATTCTTTAACCTTATTGACTCTGTCATCATAATCTTCAGAATTAATTATTCTTCTGAAGTCTTTTTCGACATGCATCCAGTAAATTTTCCCTTTTCGTGAAGTCCTAAGTTCCTGAAAAATTCGCTTGCAAGCCTGAATCGCTATTTTCTGATTGTTTCTTTTACGATATGGTTTATCAAAGCGATAGTCATTCCAGGTTGTGGATATTTCATCCGGCAAATGACCAACATCAGCGTGACCGATATTCAGTGCTAAAGACCGAAATGGATTACGCCAGTGAAAAACGGAGTTCCAATCTTCCTCATACCCTGTAAAATTTTGATGAGACCATGTATCAGCAAACGTATGAATGGCAATCCCGGTTCTATAGAGATCGCCTGTGTTCAGTGCTGTTTTTATAAGTTTTCGGGCATTTTGGGAGTCAGGGGTTGTGCTGTATTTATTATGTACGCCTTTAATTGGCCGAATATTATCGCCAGGCAAGAAATGAAACGGAACATAAACAAATTTTTGAATCTCATATACAAGAGATTTCACCGACATGGACTGCGTCATAACGGGCCGGTAGAATCCGCGATTAGTCTTTATGCCAAATGGAAATTGTGGTGGACCATCTTTTTTGGGATACTGACTTTCATTATTGTCATCTACATACTGAGAGGCATAAGCAATGACATATGATTCATCGTTGCTGAAACCTGCCTTGTTGGCCAATGCATAGGTTACATAAAAATGAAAATCCTTTTCCATTCATCACCTCCTGCTGATTTTTTATACCTGTTTAACTTACCATAATACAAGCCAGTGAAAAGTAAAGTTGCGATAGGAGCGATATTTTTAACTGTACGAGTTGATATATCTTGTTAAATGCCTAAAGTCTGCTTATGATACACACTTGTATGTGTCAAGCGAAAATCGCATTATAATATAGAGGATCGGGTTTTAAAAAGGCGAAAAAAAGGGCGTTCCGAATCATTTCGGAACGCCCTTTTTAAAACTATATCACTGTATGTTGGCTGACTATGCCGCCACTTCTCTCTTAACCGATACAGCAATTTTAAAAAGGATTGTAAGTATCAAAAAACCGGCACACCATATACCGGCTGTAATGATCAGTTCCGGAATTGACGGTACATATTCGTTTACCTGGTGGAGTGGAGACGGTACAAACCCGCCTGCGATCATGCCCAGTCCCTTGTCTATCCATGTCCCAACAAACACACATATCAATGCAACAATTAATGTAGTCTCGTTGTTCCTTGTTACAGGTGGAACAAGCAGAATAATAGCGATCACCATCAGTATCATCGAAGTCCACATCCAGGGGACAAGCACGCCATGTCCGTGCAAACCAAAAAACAGATACTTCAAGTGGTCGATATGCTCGGGAATGCCGCTGTACATGGCAACAAAAACTTCACAGATAAAGAAAAAGACATTGGCAATAATGGCATAGGTCACTATTTTTGAAACCGTCTGGATCGCTTTTTTGCCCGGATCAAAATCGGTTACTTTTCTTATGATAAAACAGATGAGAAGCAGGAAGGCAGGTCCTGCGGCAAATGCTGAAGCAAGAAACCGTGGTGCCAGAATTGCTGTGAGCCAGAACCCTCTTCCCGGTAGGCCGCAGTACAACCATGCTGTAACCGTATGGATACCGAATGCCCAGGGAATCGACAGATAGATAACCGGTTTTATCCATTTAGGGGGTGCCACCGCATTCCGTTCCGCTTCAAGGACTATCCAGCCTATGATTATATTCAAAAACAGATAGCCGTTCAGCACAATCATGTCCCAAAACAGCATTGAATATGGTGTCGGGTATAGCAACACATTAAATGCACGCATCGGCTGCCCCAGGTCGGCAATGATAAACATCAGGCACATACTGACTGCAGCTATCGCAAGAAATTCACCCAGGATGGTAATCTTCCCAAAGGCCTTGTGGTCATGTAAATAATAGGGAAGAACCAGCATCACGCCTCCTGCCGCAACACCGACAAGGAATGTAAACTGTGCAATGTAGAACCCCCAGGAAACATCACGGCTCATGCCCGTCAAACCCAGACCAAAGCTGAGCTGTTTCAAATAAACGGCAAAACCGACGCTTACGACACCGAGGAGTGCCAGCACCCATATCCAGTACTTTTTGGTTCCTTTTAACGCAAGTTCAAGCATAATAACCTCACACTATGTAATAAACCGAAGGCCCTGTTCCCAGGCCCTGTTTCCGCCGAATGGAATAATTTGACGCCAGAAGCTTCCTGACTCCTGATTCCGGATCTCCCAGGTCACCGAATGCAATAATTCCGTTTGAAACCTCAACACATGCCGGCTCTTTGCCAACCGCAAGCCTTTCAGCGCAAAAATTGCATTTCTCCACAACACCTTTCATTCTTGTTGGAAACCCGGGGTCTGTTTCTTCTATAAAAGGTCTTGGATCCCTGAAATTAAAACTTCTTGATCCATATGGACATGCTGCCATACAGAATCTGCAGCCTATGCACCTGTGAAAGTCCATCAGGACGATCCCGTCTTCCCGCTTAAACGTCGCCTTGGTAGGGCATGCCTGCACGCAGGAGGGTTCCTCGCAGTGATTACAAAGCACCAGGAACGGCAGGTCTTTTATCCTATCGTTGAGATATTTATTCTCCTTACCTGGAAAGGCGTTTTTATATTTTGTACCCCAGATCCATTTTATTTCATGGCGCACGTTTTCAAGTTCAGGAACATTATGGATTTTATGGCATGCACTGATTATCGGATAGAGATCATCTTCAGAATTGATCTTTCGGGTATCGATAACCATGCCCCAATGTTTTGCTGTCCTGCTGTTTTTACCTTGGGATGTTGCCGGTTCTGCCTTTTCTACATGCTCTTCCGATGAGGCAAACGCATTAAAAACAGGTTTTGCGCCGATGCCAAGGGCTGAAATTCCAGCTATTTTCAAGAAGCTTCTTCTGCTTTTTTCCATCACTTCTTCTCCTTTGGGTCAATATGGCAATCCCAGCAGTAAGGGTCCACCGAAGCATAATTGTGACACCTGTCACAAAATTCGGCTTTGTTTGAATGACATCCCAGACATGATTCTTCCCCGGTGGAAAGGCTCATGTTATAGACTCTTCCGCTACTGCTAGTATAAACTCTTTCGCCTTCTCTTACGACCGCATTTCGCCAGATATCAAGAATCTGCATGTGTCCGCCCTTCATTTCCGCTTTGGGCAAAACACAATATTTTGCAGCCTTTGCCCTTTTGGAAAGTTCCGGTTCAGGCGCTGGTGCCGCCTTTCCGAAATTAAACCAGAACGGCGTCAAAGCTGCTGCAAAAAAGATAATCAGACCGGCAATGATAAATTTTTTATCATTCATCAGTATCATCCTCCATTCCAGGGAGCGTTTCCCCGCGCAGGTCCATTGTTGTCTCAGTCCTATCAGGATGCACAAGGGCATTTGCTACCATTTCGTGCAGTCCTGTGACATCTACTTCAGGAACCCAGTAATTCATCAAATCAGGAAATACCGCCCTGTCAATCGCGCATATGGTCACGAGCATATTCACACCGTGTTTTTCGTGAACATGTTTGACGGCATTAGCTCTCGGAAGGCCGCCTGCCATCCTTAACTCCATATCTTCACCGGCATTCAGACCTGCTCCGCTTCCACAGCAGAATGTCTGTTCCCGGATCGTGTTCTCCGGCATCTCGTAAAAATTATTGCATACATTTTGAATGACGTACCTTGGTTCATCAAGCAAACCCATTCCGCGGGCTGGATTGCATGAGTCGTGAAACGTAACGCTCAAATGATCGTTCCGGCTCGGATCAAGTTTCAGCTTGTTATGTTTGATAAGGTCTGCTGTAAATTCTGCGATATGAACCATTTTTGTCGACTTTGCATTCTCAAATTTGGTTCCGGTAATCGGAGAAACCGGTTCCTCGAGAAAATCAGCAGGGCCGTTCATTGTATCCATGTACTGATTGATGACCCGCCACATATGGCCGCATTCGCCACCCAGAATCCATTTAACACCAAGGCGCTTGGCTTCCGAATACATCTTGGCATTGAGCCGTTTCATTGTCTCATGAGATGTAAAAAAACCGAAATTACCGCCCTCCGAAGCATACGTACTCCAGGTGACATTAAATCCATATTCCTTTTCCAGGTAGTCGAAAAGAAGCATGTACCCCATGCAGGTATAGGTCCCGGGATCTGCAAAAACATCACCCGACGGTGTTATAAAAAGAATATCAGCTCCTTTTTTATTATACGTCGAATTAACTTTTATGCCGGTGACTTCTTCTATGTCTTCCTCGAAAAAATCGAGCATATCTTTAAATGCGTGGGGCTGTATGCCAAGATGGTTGCCTGTCCTGAAACAGTTTGCCACCGGAGTCGCAATCCAGTCTATATTGAGCCCGATGAGATTTAGAAGTTCCCTGCCCATAATCGTTATCTCTGCCGTATCGATTCCATACGGACAGAAAACCGAACATCTGCGGCACTCAGAACACTGAAAAAAATAGTACCACCATTCTTTTAAAACATCGAGTGTCAAGGGCCTGGCGCCTGCAATCTTTCCTAAAATTTTGCCGGCTTTTGTAAAATCATTTCTGTATACCGACCGTAATAGTTCGGCACGAACAACCGGCATATTTTTGGGATCGCCTGTTCCAATAAAATAATGGCATTTATCGGCACATGCCCCGCACCTTACACAAATGTCCATAAAGACTTTGAATGACCGAAATTTATCCAGCCGCTCCCTGAAGCCTTCGTAAATAATCTCTTTCCAGTTTTCAGGAAGTTTCCAGTCTTCATCCAGCGGGTTCCATTCCCTTGGATTTGGAAGGCCCAGATACTCAACGCTCTTGGGATTTGACGCGTAGCAGTACATCCCTTTCCTGATGTTTATCGGCGTATCCATCCACCCTGTTGAAGGCGTATTGTGATCAACCTGAATCAACTCTTCTGCTTTTGGAAGTTCTTCTGACATTATACTTGCTCCTTTTCAACCGGGAGTCCAACCTCGATCATTTTCTCCCTGAACTCATCTTCATACTCTTCATATGTATGTGTCTTAACCGGGTAGTTCCAGGGATTAACATGCCTGTTCATACGTGTATCCGTAGTCATATTTCTTGTAGGACTTAGGAAAATACCTCCCATATGCATGAGCTTGCTGAACGGAAAATAGATAAGAAGGGTGCTGACGAGAAACAGATGAACATAGAAAAGCCCTCCAATACCTTCGGTAACAACCGGTTTCAACGTGACAAGGCTCATGGCAAAGGCTTTTGCACCGACAACATCGATTTTAGTAAAATAGCGCATCAAAATTCCGGTAAAAGCGATTCCCATGATAAGAAAAAGCGGGAAAAAATCAGAGGCAAGGGATATATACTTTATCCTTGGACTTAATACTCTTCTCAGAAATAAAAAGGAAACCGCTCCCAGGAGGACAAGTCCCGACATAAAGAAACCCGGCAGTCCAACCTGTATCACACTGCTCATAAATTCTATCCTGAAAAAACTGTCAAGATATTCGAGCATCCGAATGCATACCGGCACCGGCTCAAAGAAAAACCTGAGATGCCTCACTATGACCACGAGAAAGGAATAATGAAATGCCAGGGCAAAGACCCACAACCATATTTCCCAGCGATAGGAAATCTTTTTACCGCTGTCTGTGTTCTTGAATGACATCTGGGTATTCCTGAATAAAGAACGGAAGCAGAGAACTTCAAGAAGCATCCGTACCACAACACCGCCTTTTGTAAACGGATTGTCAATGCTGTTCGCTTTTATCCATGGTAATGATTTCTGCTGACCACATGTTGTGGGTATCCTGAAAGGTACCGGTGAACGGGCCCAGCCCATTACACGGTAAATGAAGCCTGCAACAAATACCAAGACCGCAAAATACGGAATAACAATCCCAAAAAGAGATTGCAGCCCCAGGACTTCAACACCCACA
>JAFDJC010000073.1 GCA_019307665.1 Deltaproteobacteria bacterium
ATGGAACGAGGAAAACAAACAGCTTGAAGAAGACATGATGAAAGAGGAAGTTATCAGGGAAATCGCAAAACTGGGGCTCTGATCGATGCATTATCGCCACGTTTCAGTAATGCCTGAAAAAGTGATCGATTATCTCAACTGCCGCCCGGGAAAAATATATGCCGATTGCACCTTAGGCGGCTCAGGACACACCCGGCGCATTCTTGAGAAAATCGTACCCAAAGGGCTGCTGATCGGCATTGACCAGGATAAGGATGCGATTAAAAACGCAAAAAAAATTTTAAAACCGTTTGAAGCGAATGTCCGTCTTTTTCATGATAATTATGCAAATCTTGGGAGCATACTCTCTGAACTTGAAATCTCTGCTGTAGACGGCATCCTTCTAGATCTCGGGCTTTCCCTTCATCAGCTGGAAAACAGCGGACGCGGTTTCAGTTTTAACAAAAACGAACCGCTGGACATGAGGATGGATATTGATTCAGACACAACCGCAAAAGACATTGTCAATACGACTGATGAAAAAAGCCTTGCAAGGATATTCAAAACATACGGGGAAGAACGGATGGCGAGGAGGATCGCACGACAAATAGTATCGACCAGAAAACATAAGCCTGTCCTGACCAGCAGGCAACTATCTGATATTGTCATAAGCGCTTACTCTAAAAAAGGAGCCGGACACCACCGAATCCACCCTGCCACACGTGTTTTCATGGCATTAAGGATTGCCGTCAACAGGGAACTTGAACGACTGGAAAATTTTATGGCCGGCGTCTCTGACATCCTTAATCCCGAAGGCCGACTCTGCGTATTGTCCTTTCACTCACTTGAAGACAGAATCGTAAAAAAAAATATAAAAGCGCTTGAAAAAGAATGCATATGCCCACCGGATTTTCCGAAATGTGTATGCAATAAACAAAAACTTGTGAAATCGGTGACAAGAAAACCGCTTACACCGGAGAAGGAAGAAATTCTGATCAACCCCATGTCAAGGAGTGCGAAATTGCGGGTTGCGGAAAAACTTTAAAACAAAAGATGACATCAAAAAAAAAAGAGGGGGGGTCTGTAGCAGCCATCTGGATACTTCTTTTGCTGATTCTGATCACCGAACTGTTCTGCTATACATGGTGCAGGGTCCAATGTATCGAAACTGGCTACAAAATTGAAAAAGAAAAAAAACACTACGAGGAATTAAAACGACTTCAAAAAAGTTTGCGGATAGAACTTGTAGGGCTGAAGGCGCCGGAAAGGATTGCAGGCATAGCATCAAGGGAAATAGGACTTATAATGCCTGACTACCGTCATACGGTTATGATTCCATGAAAAGAACTAAAAAAAACTATATAAGTTTCCGTATAATTATAGCCGGCATATTTTTCAGCCTACTGTATACAATAATTGGTATCAAGGCGATACATCTTCATATATTCAAAGGCGCCTGGCTCTCCGACAAGGCCGAAGGGCAATATAGGAAATCGATTGAACTTTATGGAAAACGCGGCACCATATACGATGCAAAATACAGAGAAATGGCTGTGAGTGTTGATGCTGTGTCCATAGCAGCCTTTCCGGCTTCCATAAACAATCCTGAATCAGCCGCCAGATCGATTTCAAAAATCCTGAGAATCGACTATAGACGACTGAAAAAACATCTGAGTTCCAACAAATCATTTGTATGGATCAAAAGAGATGTTTTCCCTGATGAAAAAAATGCTGTCGCAAAACTGGATATTAACGGTATAGATTTTATACCAGGATCACGACGGGTCTATCCCAATAAAACTCTTGCTGCCCAGGTACTCGGCTTCACGGGCACAGACGACAAGGGGCTTGAAGGGCTTGAGTTTTTCTACAACAATTACCTTAAAGCTTCAAAAACTATACATACTGTGATGAAAGATGCCCTTGGCCGGGGATTCGACGCCAAGCAGAAAATCATAGCCAACGGAAACAACCTGGTGCTTACAATTGATCGAACCGTTCAGTATATTGCTGAAAAAACGCTGGAGGAAACCGCAATCCGTTTTTCCGCAAAGTCAGGCATTGTTGTTATCATGACACCACAAACAGGCGCAATACTTGCCCTGGCACATTATCCTCGTTTCAACCCAAATACCTTTAGAAAATTCGGACAGCATGCATGGCGGAACAGGGCGGTTACCGATCCTTTTGAACCCGGCTCGACAATGAAAGTGTTTCTGGCCGCCGCAGCTATCGAGTCCGGGTATTGCACAGCCGATACAATCTTTTTCTGTGAAAATGGCTCTTACAGGATCGACCGCAATCTTGTTCATGATGTACACTCATATGGATGGCTTTCGCTTCAGCAAATCGTAAAATATTCAAGTAACATCGGCGCGGTCAAAGTGTCGGAGACTATCGGTAAAAAAACCCTTTACGAATCATTGAAAGCATTCGGTTTTGGTGAAAAAACAGGCATAAACTGCCCTGGGGAAACACGCGGTACGCTAATACCGCCCTACCGATGGTCAAAAATAGACACAGGTGCTATTTCATTCGGTCAGGGAGTTTCGGTTTCTGCTATACAGCTCATATCTGCATTGTCTGCCATAGCCAATAACGGCATTCTCATGAAACCTTATCTGGTTAAGGCTGTCACAGATGAAAATGGAAAACTTGTGAAAAAATTTGCGCCCCAAAGAATAGCCGCTGCCGTATCTCCAAAAACAGCAAAAAAAGTAAAAATGATGATGAAAACGGTTACTTCAGAAGATGGAACCGGTGTAAACGCGGCGCTTGAAGAATATTCAGTTTGCGGAAAAACAGGCACTTCTCAAAAAATCGATGCAAAAGGAGGATATGCAAAGGACAGATTCATCGCATCTTTCGCCGGATTTGTGCCCGCAGAAAAACCGGAAATAGCTATTCTGGTTATCATAGATGAACCTGAGGATCAGCATTACGGAAGTATAGTAGCTGCCCCTGCATTCAAAAAAATTGCAAGTGAGACCCTTAACTATATGAATATACATCCACACAAGGATATTGGGTCCGATGACCGGGAACGCCTTACCGTAAGTCTTGATACAGGAATAAAAGGATGAAGCTTTCAGTACTCGCAAAACATATGCCGCAAAATTTACTTCGTGGTATTGTTGCGACAAAACCTGAGCATGATCCCGATATTACTTCGATACACTATAACAGTAACAAGATAAAGCCAGGCGGTCTCTTTGTTGCAGTAACCGGTTTTAAAACAGACGGACATGAGTTTATAAACCATGCCTTATCGAAAGGTGCTGCGGCAATTGTGACGGAAAGATCTGTAGGCAGCAACACTCCGACTCTTGAAGTGTCTGATTCCAGAAAAGCCCTGGCACATATTGCAGACAAATTTTTTGGATGCCCTTCAAAAAGGCTTTCGGTAACGGCTGTTACCGGTACCAACGGGAAAACAACAACCACATTTCTTGTCCAGAGTATTCTCACAGCAGCGGGGTTCAACACCGGAATAATTAGCACTGTGGATTACAGATTCGGCGGAAAAACATTCGAAAATCCAATGACAACCCCGGAATCTCTCGATCTTCAAAAAATACTATCAGAAATGCTTTCTTCAGGAGTGACCCATGTCGTCCTTGAAGTATCCTCTCATGCAGTCGATCTCCACCGTATAACGGGCTGCAGGATTAATGCGGGTATTTTCACAAACCTCTCCCAGGACCATCTCGATTTTCATGGGGATATGGAAACCTATTGGACAGCCAAAAAAAAGCTCTTCACCGAACACCTTTTTCGAAACCCGGAAAAAAAATCTGCGGTTGCGGTGATCAATTGTAATGACCCAAAAGGACATGAACTTTTCAGAATGCTTGAAGATTCTTTAAACCGGAATCAACTTTTCTCAATTGGAAGCCTGAACGGACATGCAATTAAACCCCAAAATACACAATTTGACCATAGAGGAGTAAAGGGAACGGTATCGACGCCATCAGGTGACATCGACTTCATCTCAAACCTTGCCGGCAAATATAATCTCGAAAATATTATGTGTGCCGTTGGTGCAGGAATTGCCATGAAGGTTTCTTTGGATGCAATTAAAACCGGAATAGAAACCTTTTCAGGAGTTCCGGGACGAATGGAGCGAATCGAAAACACTTCCGGCAAATTTGTTTTTGTAGACTACGCACACACACCTGATGCGATTGAAAATGTCCTCAATACGCTTAAATCAATTACATCAGGAAGGCTGATATGCGTATTCGGGTGTGGAGGTGACCGTGACAGAACAAAGCGACCGGAAATGGGTAAAATTGCTGTCAGTATAGCTGACTTTTCAGTCATTACATCGGATAATCCCCGTACTGAAGATCCAATGTTGATTATTTACGACATACTGGCAGGCATAAAAAATAAAGCGGTTGTCGAATACCGAAAAGAAGATTGCCATAATGGCCTTACGGAAAAAGGATATACTGTTGAGCCTGACAGAAGAAATGCGATAAAGCTTGGAATTAAAATTGCCAAACCGGGAGATACTGTCCTGCTCGCAGGCAAGGGCCACGAAACTTATCAAATTCTTGCAACAGAAACAATTCATTTTGATGACAGAAAAGAGGCGCAACAAGCCCTTGGTGTAGATGATGTATAAACCTGTTCCATGGAAAATTTCGGATATAATTGAAGCAACCAAAGGTGATCGGATCATGGGAGATATATCTCTTGTGTTTGACAGCGTCTCCATTGATTCACGAAAGATATCCGGCAGGGACTTGTTTGTTGCTATCAGGGGCGCAAATCATGATGGTCACAATTTTATTGAACAGGTTTCGGCAAACAATGGAAAAGGGTTTGTCATAAACAAAAAAAAGGCCGCCGATATTTCAATACTGTTTAATGCCAAAGAAAAAGTATCTGTCATCGCCGTGGATGATACAGTGCGTGCTTTAGGTGCCATGGCGGCATTCCAGAAAAATAGAGCTGTAGTAAAAGTGGTCGCCATAACCGGTTCAAACGGCAAAACCACAACAAGGGGATTAACGGAATCTATCTTTAAGCAAAAGTTTTCAACTCTTGCTACCAGAGGAAATTTTAATAACGAAATCGGGCTCCCTCTGACCCTGCTCCGTCTATCTCATGATAATGATTGGGCTGTTGTTGAGCTAGGAATGAATCGACCCGGAGAGATTAAATCTCTGGCAGACATCTCCCGCCCTGATATCGGTATCATTACAAATATTTCAGCTGCCCATATAGAAGGACTGGGGTCGATAGATGGCGTTATGAAAGCAAAAACCGAACTGATAGATGGGATAAGTCCTTCAGGTCTAGCAATATTGAACGCCGATGATCCGAGACTTGTTCATATAGCTGAAAATGTGCAAATTGATGTTCTGATGTACGGCTTTTCCGAAAAGGCTGAAATCAGGGCTAATGATAACAAACCGAAAGGATACGGCTCTTCTTTCTTACTCACTACCCCTTCAGGAAAAGTCCAAATAGACTTGACCATTCCCGGTGAGTTCATGATTTCAAATGCTACGGCAGCAGCAGCAGCAGGACATGCAGCAGGATTGTCCCTAGAAGAAATAAAAAACGGGATTGAAAGTTTTCAGCCTGAGCATGGAAGAATGAGCATAATAAAAACACAAAAAGGCATTACTATTATTGATGATACTTACAATGCAAACCCGGCATCAATGGAGGCTGCTATCTCAACGCTATGTTCTCTTAAGGGTGAAAATAATGGATTTCTGATTGCTGGAGACATGCTTGAAATGGGTTCATATGCGAAAGAGGCACATCACAATGTCGGTGCGTCTGCAGTAAAATTTGGAATCTCGGGTATATATACTACAGGGAAATATGCCGAAGATGTGGCAAGCGGTGCCGTCAGTGAAAAAATGGATGCAAGGGCTATTTATACAGGATCAAAGGAAGATATTCTGGAACAGCTTAAAAAATCTCTTTCAGGCGTTGACTGGGTTCTTGTGAAGGGGTCACGGGCTATGGGAATGGAAACCGTAGTGAAGGAACTTAAAGAGTGGGGAGAAAGAGTATAGATGTTTTATCATTTACTATATCCTCTTCATAATGAAATATCGGCTTTTAATGTTTTCCGGTATATTACTTTCAGGACGATTTATGCCAGCCTTACAGCATTTCTGATCTGTCTTCTCCTGGGTCCGAAGGTTATAGAAATGTTACGCAAACAGCAGATAGGGCAATATATAAGAAATGATGGCCCGGAAACGCATTTGAGCAAAGCCGGCACTCCCACAATGGGTGGTATTCTTATTATGCTTTCAATAATAACCTCGACTCTTCTTTGGACAGACCTTAAAAATTTTTATATATGGATCGTTCTTTTCATTGCAGCTGGCTATAGCATTATCGGTTTTACTGATGATTACCTTATGCAGGTCAAAAAGCAAAGTAAAGGACTGAAGGCAAGTCACAAATTTATCCTGCAATCCGTAATTGCAATCATTGCGGGGATAATGGTTATCAATGTTCCGGGATTTAAAAGCAGTGTGACCATACCTTTTTTCAAGACGGTCTCACCTGATCTTGGTATCGGATATATCTTTTTTGCGGCACTTATAATCGTAGGCACATCGAATGCCGTCAACCTGACCGACGGGCTTGATGGCCTTGCTACAGGTCCGGTCCTGATAGCTGCCGTTACTTACATGCTTTTCGCTTATATTACAGGACATGCGAAAATTGCAAACTATTTGCAGTTGAACCATATTGCCGGATGCGGTGAAATCACTATTTTCTGCGGGGCACTTGCAGGTGCGTCCCTTGGTTTTCTCTGGTTTAATACATTCCCGGCACAAATTTTTATGGGTGATGTCGGCTCTCTGCCGTTGGGAGGTTTGCTGGGAGCCATTGCTGTGATCACAAAACAGGAGATTCTTCTTGTGATTGTGGGAGGTTTGTTTGTCCTTGAAGCCTTATCCGTAATTTTTCAGGTCGGTTTCTTTAAAATGACAAATGGTAAAAGGATTTTCAGGATGGCGCCCTTGCATCATCACTTTGAACTAAAAGGATGGGCGGAACCTAAGGTAATCGTAAGATTCTGGATAATAGCCATTACGCTTGCTTTAATATCGATAAGTACATTGAAACTGAGATGATTGAACTTAAAGATAAAAATGTTCTTGTTGTGGGCCTGGGCAAATCAGGCCTGTCAGCCGCCAGGTTTTTAAAAAACCGGGGTGCATACCCCATTATCACCGACCAGGCACCAGAAAATAAACTGGCTGGTATTGTTCGTGATGTGAATCAAATCGGTATCCCAACCCAACTCGGAGGGCACAAGGTAGAAACATTTTTATCATCAGATCTGATCATCCTCAGCCCCGGTGTTCCTCATACAATAGAGCCGGTACACATTGCTAATAAAAAAGGTATACCGGTCTGGGGTGAAATAGAACTCGCTTCAAAATTTATCAGCGAACCTATTATTGCGGTCACAGGAACAAACGGGAAAACAACCACAACAACCTTAATAGGTGAAATGCTTAAAAGCTCCGGCTTTAATGTGTTTGTTGGCGGAAACATTGGGAACCCACTCATAGAATATGCAGATAGCGGACAAGAGGCAGACATCGTGGTTGCTGAAGTCAGCAGTTTCCAGTTGGATACAACAGATACATTCAAGCCAAAAGTAAGTGTGCTTTTAAATATAGCTGAAGATCATCTCGACAGATATGATGATTTTGATGTGTACGCTCTGTCAAAGGCTAAAATCTTTCAGAATCAATTTGAATCAGATTTTGCCGTACTGAACAGTAACGATCATTTGGTCATGTCAATAACAAAACATATTAGGGCGAATAAATTATTTTTTAATGCAGATAAAGATATCGAAGCAGGGGCAGTAATCAATTGCGATACAGTCTATCTAAAAATAAATAAAGATAAAAAACTCAAAATAGATCTCTCTTACTGCAATCTTAAGGGAAGACATAACTACGAAAATATTGCAGCAGCTTCTCTTGCAACCCTTTCAGTTGGAGGAAATATCGATGGCATAATAGCTGCAGTGAAAAACTTTACGGGTCTTCCCCATCGCCTTGAATATGTGGCAACTATTGATGACGTTCAATATTTTGACGATTCAAAGGCAACAAACATTGGTGCAGTGATAAGAGCATTGGAAACATTTAAAAACCCCTTAATACTAATAATGGGCGGCCGTGATAAAGGCGGCGACTACAGTCTTCTGAATGAATTAATAAAAAAACATGCGAGACTGCTTGTTTTAACCGGTGAAGCCGCGGACAAAATCGAAAACGTACTTGGGGATATCGTACAAACGATAAGAACTGATTCGTTGGATGAGGCGGTTTTGACAGCAAGCAAGGCAGCGAATCCGGGTGATGCCGTCCTATTGTCTCCTGCATGTTCGAGTTTCGATATGTTTGAAAATTATCACATGAGAGGCGAAGCCTTTTGTCATGCAGTAAAAAAACTTAAACAGGGAGACCAGAAGCTGTGACTAAAATGAGAGGACATACAGCCGCATTTCCCTATGATCCGAAACTCCTTTTTCCTGTTCTTCTTCTTACAGGAATAGGCATTGTAATGGTTTACAGTGCAAGTTCCGCCCTCGCACTTGAAAGATTCGGCTCTGATTACTATTTTGTAAAAAAACAGGCGGTTTTTGCTTTGATAGGCATAGTCATGCTTGTGGTATGCCGGCATACTCCATACAAGGTATTCCGGTCTTCGATCTATCTGCTTCTGATTACAGCTTTTCTTCTTCTGCTTGCTGTCCAGGTTTCCCCCATGGGACATTCAGTGGGTGGTGCAAAACGTTGGCTAAAGGTATGTGGTTTATCTTTCCAGCCTTCAGAGATAGCTCGTTTTGCAATGATTATTTACCTTGCATATTCCATCAGTAAAAAACAAGAAAAAATTAAAGAGTTCTCCATAGGCTTTGTTCCTCATGTACTGGTGCTCTGCCTGTTTGCCGGACTCATTATTATACAGCCGGACTTTGGTTCAGTTATGATACTCTGCGCTTTAACCTGGATCATGCTGTTTGTCGGAGGCGTCAGAATCAGTCATCTTGCCTCCGGGCTGCTGGCTGCTGCGCCTTTTGTCTTTATTTTTATAATGAACGCAGAGTACCGCCTAAAAAGGCTCGTCAGTTTTCTTGATCCATGGAAATATCCTTCAGATGAAGGTTATCAAATTATTCATTCTCTCATGGCTTTCGGCACAGGAGGTATTTGGGGCAGAGGACTCGGTGAAAGCTGCCAAAAACTTTTTTATCTGCCTGAACCTCATACTGATTTCATTTTCTCAGTTATCGGAGAAGAACTCGGTCTTTGGGGTGTATTCCTTATTCTTGGCTTCTATTCCATTATTCTGTGGCGTGGAATCAGCATTTCAAAAAACTCTAAAGACCTTTTCGGCTCATTTACAGCGATAGGGCTGACAGCTGCAATAGGTCTTCAGGTTTCAATAAACATGGGAGTTGCAGTCGGTCTGCTTCCGACAAAAGGACTTACACTTCCGTTTTTAAGCTATGGTGGAACATCGCTGGTTATTAATATGGCGTGTATCGGCATTCTAATGAATATAGGAGCATCAAAACCATCGTGAGAGCCGCATATCAATATAACGTCCTCCTGAAATCGGCTCGTCTACCGCAGGGTCGGGAAAAAGACTGTGCGCCACACAGGTCATTAAACGTTTCCCGACCCATATTGCGGAAAAAAGACATTTCAGAGCCATTTAATGTACTGATTACAGGAGGAGGAACCGGCGGTCATCTTTTTCCTGGAATAGCCATAGCTGAATCTTTTATGGAAAGAAATCCCGACAACCGCATCCTTTTTGTCTCAATCGGTAATCAGTTTGAGAAAAATATTTTAAGTGAAAAAAAATATAATTTTGCGACCGTTACTGCTTCGGGAATAAAAGGAAAGACGGTTTGGCAAAAGCTCAAGTCAATTTCATTGATACCCGTGGGAATCCTTGAAGCACTGAAAATTATAAAGCATTTCAAGCCTGATCTCGCAATAGGTATGGGTAGTTATTCGTCCGGACCGGTATTACTGGCTGCATGGTTGTCGGGTATTAAAATCGTTCTTCACGAGCAAAATATCAAACCCGGAATAACAAACCGTTTTCTTTCAGGCCTTGCAGAAAGAGTTTATGTTTCCTTCAGACACACAAATACAGGAATCATCAAGTCAAAGATACGATTTACAGGGAATCCTGTCAGAAAGAATATTTTAGAGTATTCAAAAATCCAAGATGGAACGAATGAAATAGAAAGGATTAGTAAAATAAATTACAAGCATAAGTTTACAGTTCTCGTGTTAGGCGGAAGTCAGGGCGCCCACAGTATTAATATGGCTGTTATTGAGGCACTCACCTGCCTTAACAGCCCTAAAAATTTTCTCTTCATTCATCAGACAGGCCCACAGGATGAACGTATGGTGAGAGATACTTATATGCGCCTTGGAATTGATTGTGTCGTAAAATCCTTTTTTGATGATATGGGATCTATATACAGAAAAGCGAATCTCATTGTTTGCCGGGCCGGAGCTACGACCGTTGCTGAAGTAACGGCAATAGGGAAGTGTCCGATTTTCATACCTTACCCTTATGCTGCAGATGATCATCAGACATTCAATGCGAAATCGGTAGCAGACGCAAACGCTGCGGAAATTGTCTTAGAAGCTGATCTTTCCGAAAAAACCCTTGCCGGAAAGATCGAAGCATTGGCCTCAGATCCCATAAGACTTAAAACGATAGCTGAAAATTCAAAATCGATCGGCAACCCTGATGCTGCTGCAAATATTATTAACGACTGTTATCAACTTTTACTAAAAACAGGACCGAAAAAAGAACACTTATATAAATAAAGTCATGTATCAAAAAAAATATCACATATATTTTGTCGGGATAGGCGGGATAGGCATGAGCGGAATAGCAGAGCTCCTGCTCAATCAGGGATACAAGGTTTCAGGATCGGATATCAGGCTGACTGATATCACCAGGCGTCTTGAAAAGCTAGGCGGTCAAATATTTGACGGGCACAGGGAAAGCCAAATTGCCGGCGCTGATGTGGTCGTAACATCATCTGCCGTTAATCCTACCAACCCGGAAGTTGTAGCAGCCCGCAAAGGATCCATCCCGGTCATTCCAAGGGCGGAGATGCTGGCTGAGCTAATGCGCCTCAAATACAGTATTGCTATTGCCGGAGCACACGGGAAAACATCAACAACCTCCATGGTTGCATCTATCCTGGGCGAAGGAGGGCTCGACCCGACAGTTGTTATCGGTGGGAAACTAAAAAGCATCAACACTAACGCGGTTCTCGGTGAAGGCAAATATATTGTCGCAGAAGCCGACGAAAGTGACGGCTCATTTCTGAAATTTTCACCGACGATTGCTGTTGTTACAAATATTGACCGGGAGCATTTAGACTTTTATAAAAATCTGGATAATATAAAGAACGTCTTTCTTAACTTCATTGACAGAGTGCCTTTTTATGGACTGGCTGTTCTGTGTCTGGATAATGAGCCGATCCAAGGTCTTATACCGCATGTGAAAAAACGTTTCATAACCTATGGCTTAAATACACAGGCAGATCTGCAGGCAAGGCATGTAATATTCGAAGGTCCGAAATCGAAGTTTTTCGTTTTTTACCACGGTGAAAAACTGGGAGATGTTACACTCAATCTTCCTGGAAACCACAATGTCAACAATGCCTTGGCAAGTATAGCGGTGGGCCTGGAACTCGATGTGCCATTCCCTGTAATAAAACGTTCCCTTGAAAAACTCGAGGGGGTGCAGCGGAGACTTGAAGTAAAAGGAGAAAATAACGGTATCATAATTATGGATGACTACGGTCATCATCCCACTGAAATAATGGCAACATTATTTGCGATCAGAAAAAGCTGGCCGGAAAAAAGACTTATAGTTGCTTTTCAACCGCATCGATATACCCGGACAAGAGATCTCTATTACGAGTTTACACGGTCTTTTTATCAGTCAGATATCCTGGTTGTGCTGCCGATATATGCAGCAGGTGAAAAGAAAATTGTAAACATTAATGCCCGCAACCTGCATCAGGGAATACTGGACCACGGTCATAAAAATGCAACTTTTATCGAGGAAAAAGAGTCAGCTGTTTTATATTTTAAAGAAATTTTAAAAACCGGCGACATTCTCTTAACTCTTGGCGCCGGTGATGTATGGCAAATAGGAACTGAAGTTTTAAGGCAACTTGGTGAAAATGGTTCTTAACAGCAAATTGAAGCAATGGCTTGAAAAAAATTTCCGAGAACGCGTGAAATTTGATGAGCCTATGGCGAATCATACTTCTCTGAGAGTGGGCGGTCCGGCTGATGCATTTGTCATAACTGAAAAGCGTGAAATTTGATGAGCCTATGGCGAATCATACTTCTCTGAGAGTGGGCGGTCCGGCTGATGCATTTGTCATAACTGAAAACAAAAAAGAACTGGCTGAGTTAATCCATTGGGCAGGTCAGAACAGTCTCAACTGGTTTGTTATTGGAGGCGGCACGAACCTGCTTGTCAGTGACAGCGGAATTCGAGGCATTGCAATAGTACTCACCAAAGAGCTTGAAGAAGTTACAAAAAAATCTGAAAATGATAAAACCTACCTTCTTAAAGCCGCGGCAGGTTTGAAAATGCAGTCCTTCTGCCGCTTAGCTATTGAAAAAGGAGCCAAAGGAATGAATTTTGCCATTGGCATTCCGGGTACTATCGGTGGAGCGATTGCAATGAATGCCGGTACGTCACTTGGTTCAATGGAAGATGTCATTGAAACAGTAACGTTTTTACTCCCTGACAAAGCAGTTGTCGAGTTGGAAAAGGACAAGCTTGATTTTAGACACAGAGAGCTGTCATTAAAAAATTCTGTTTTCAATAATATAGAAAGA
>JAFDJC010000074.1 GCA_019307665.1 Deltaproteobacteria bacterium
ATGGACACGGTTCATCTGTATAATATGACAGATCACCCGTTCCAAAACGGATCATCGGATAGACTTCATCAAAAACAGTTGTTACGATCTCCCCGGTTTCGCCTGGCCCGAGCTGTTTTCCTGTTTCAGGATCAACAATTTCAACGATGCAGTTGTATGGAAAATGCATTCCGCTTTTATGAAAGCACTCGTATCCCATGCACCCCACATCCGCCGTACCATAACCCTGCCGGATCAGCATCCCAAATGATGCCTCAAGATTGTCCCTCAACGATTCCTCAAGCATCTCGCCTGCGACAAACCCTACGGCCAGGCTGAGATCCTTCTTAAGGTCATAGCCGGCCTCTCTTGCCTTTTCTGCAACATTAACCAAAAAGCTGGGTGTGCCGATATAGCCGGTAACTTTCAGATCATGCATCATGCGCACCTGCTGGTCGGTATTGCCGACACCGCCGGGTGTAGCCGTGCAGCCGAGCCGGTGAAGCGCGTCTTCAAACCAAAAAGCCGGCGGCACAAGATGATAGCTAAAAGTTATCTGGCCGATATCCCCTTTCCGTAAACCTGCGGCAAAAAATGCCTGGGTCCAGCGATCATTTTTGCTTTCCTTGTCTTCCGGTTCATATATGGGCCCCGGTGACATACAGATTCTTTTAAGCCGCGAAAATGGAACGCCAAGAAATCCGCCAAAAGGAGGATGCTCCTGCTGAAGAGAAGACAGTTCATGTTTATGGGTTATCGGAACCTTTTCAAGATCCTGGACGCTTTTTATTTGATCGGGTTTAATGTCGGCTTTTATAAATTTCTTATTTATAGCAGGCGCGTTATCATAAGCATGCAAAACGATTTTTTGAAGTTCTGAATTAAGATAATCCGCCCTTTCATCCGGAGAAAGTGTTTCAAGTTTTTGATTATAATACCCGGATGTGCGGTCATTATCTGACACCATATTTGTTCTCCGTTTTAAATTTTAAAAGGATATACCGGGCCCTTTTATATTCGCGGTGATATGCCCGGCATATCCTGTAGGATTTTCAGCCAAAATGTTACTTTGGAAACACGCCGCTAAATGCGCCGACTTTTGACATGTCGCCGGCAGAAAAAACTGAAGCACCTTCTTTCACATATATCGGAAATGAAGCTGTCGGTATGTCCTGCCACCATTTGAAGGCTTAAAAGAGACTGCCGCCCGTCAAACATTGCATGGACCCTGATCTTGTTTGTCTTTCCCGGAGGTATCCACTGGGCATCCTTTGAATCAACCGTGTTAAGGTCAAACTCTTCAAATGCCACCGTAAATTTCAACTCATCAAGCCTTACAGGATAAGCATTTGTATTCTTAATGTCGAACACAAATGCAAGATCAAGAGGCGCTCCGTAATTGCCTGCATCACCCATGGTCGGTTTTATCGTATTTTTAAAGTACCACCATCCCCAGTAATGGGCCACTTCTACCCTATCCAACGTGACTTCAGGTAAAACAAAATTTTGTTCGGAAGGAACAGGTGCTTGTTCAACACAGCCGATCACCAATGCGGCTGCTGCAAAAAAACAACACATGACCAATATACTTTTTTTTGGAATCATTTTATATCTCCCTTGTCTCTCTTTCATAAGTTAAGCAAGCCATCTTTTTCTTCGCTTGTAATGTTTTACATCTCGAAAACTTTTTCTTCCTCCGTGGTCCGTGAGCCCAAGATAAAAATCCTTGATATCCTGATTTTCTCTCAGCTTTTCCGCAGAATCATCCATAACAATACGGCCGTTTTCCATGACATAGGCATGGGGCGCCACACTTAACGCAAGCTTGGCATTCTGCTCAACAAGAAGAATAGATATCTTTTCTTCCTTGTTAAGTTTTGTAATAATATTGAAAATTTCATGGATAAGAAGCGGAGCAAGTCCCATTGAAGGCTCATCCAAGAGAATCAGCTTCGGCCTTGTCATCATAGCTCGACCTACCACGGTCATCTGCTGTTCACCGCCACTGATAAAGCCGGCGACTTCATTCCGTTTCTCTTTCAGCCGCGGGAAGTAGTGGTAAACCATGTCAAGGCTTTCACGAACAGTTCTTCCCTGCCTGCGCATGTGGGCACCTACCTTTAGATTCTGTTCAACCGTCAGGTGTTCGAAAACCCTGCGGCCCTCTATGACCTGCACGATACCCATCTTGGCGATCTTGTCGGCACGAATTTTGTCGATTCGTTCTCCCATAAATTCAATCGACCCGTCGGTTACTTCTCCGTCTTCATGTTTCAACAGGCCTGAAATCGCTTTCAGAGTCGTACTCTTGCCGGCGCCGTTAGCACCGAGAAGCGCAACGATCCCACCCTCAGGGACCTGTATCGATACTCCCTTTATGACAAGGATGACCTCATGATACTTGACTTCAATATTATTGATCTTAAGGATCATATTATTCTCAGACAAAATTGCAGACCTCCGTTTTGGTTTGCTTCTTTACCAGCCGAGCCATTCCTTTTCCCACTTTTCCGGCCACCTCTTTTTCAGGTCAACGGTTGCAAAAAGATTGAATTTGCCGTCGTTGTACTGGTAAATTCTCGCCTCGCTCATCGGCCTGTGATCATCTGCACTGAAAGAGACAGGGGCTATGTTGAGACCAAGTTCAAAATCTTTCATGGTCTCAAAACCCTTCTTTAAAATATTTTCGCCGGTCAACTCACCTGCCTTGTCAGCCCGTTTAAGTGCTTCAGCCATGCCAAGAGCGCTCGCCCATCCCTGTACAGTATGGATTGTTCTCTTTTCCAACGGAATACCGGGATTATATTTTTTTGCATATTCTTTAACCTTGTCCATCAGTTTTACATCCTGGCCGAAAAAGGCCCAGGGCGAACATCCGATGGCACCTTCTGCCGCCTTACCCGCCAGCTTTGGTAGATTTTCATCAAAGCCCCAGCACTTGATAATGTTGTCAGCCCCAAGTTCAAGGGCGTATTCGTCTCTTAAAGTGGCTGCAACAGACATAACGGTATTTGTGTGCAATACCACATCAGGCTTGAATTCTTTAAGTGCAAGAACCTGACTTTTCGTGTCTATTGCAAAAAGTGATACGTCCTGGTCAGACCCTATCTCAAATCCGAGTATTTCAGCCTGGTCCTTGTAAGCCTTAATAGACGCGCTGCTGAAAGCTGAAGCAAACATATAGCATGCTGCTATACGGGGTTTTCTTTTTCCAAAATCAGGATGGATTTTCCATTTCTTGTCATACCAGGCTGTAATAAGACCTCTTACCTGTGAGGAGTAGTCGGGCGCAAAAAAGATATTATAAGGTGTTTTTGAAGTGTCGCACAAATGGCCTGAGTAAGACGCTGATACGTATGGTATCTTGTCCTTGGCAACTGTAGGAGCAAGAGCTTCAGTATCACCAGTGCCCCATCCGAGGATCGCCACACACTCTAACTGTTTAAAAAGGTTATATTTTGTAAGTGCTTCAGGAATACGGTAACCATAATCAAACTGATGCAGCTTGATTTTTTTGCCGTTGATGCCGCCTGTATCATTAACATAATGAATGGCTTCGGCGATTCCAAGCGCATAGTCTTTTCCAACATCAGAAGTTGCACCCGTCATGTCATTCAAAGAACCTATTTTGATCTCCGGAGCAGCCCCCTTCTCCTTTTCCTTTGCTTTTTTACCACATGAACTTATTGTTAAAATACTACATCCAATTACAAGTGCCAAAAGAACTGATAGAAACTTCGATTTCATAAGTTCCCCCTTTCACCGGTTGACGAATTAATTAATAAGAAAACGGCCATAAATTAAAATAGTTCTTAATCTGCCACCATCTGTAGGCCAGACCGTTTGGTTCAAAAATAAGGAATCCGCATATGGCAAGTCCGAATGCGGCTTCCTTTATAAACAAAAATTTTTGTAAGAGCTGTGGATAACTGTCTGCAAATGGCATTATGCCAAGCTGCAACAGTTCCATTACGACAACCATAAAGAGTGCGCCGAAAATAGTTCCGTGAATCGATCCAACGCCACCTATCAGAATAACACCGACAAGCCAGAGGGACCAGAACCATGTAAAATGTTCAGGGCTCAGAGCTGCAAGGTTGCTTATCCAGAATGCCCCTGCAAGTCCGCCGATAAATCCTGCTGTAAAAAATGCAAGAAGCTTGTATTTTATTACGTTTATACCCATCACCTCTGCTGAAATATCATTATCTCTGATAGCGATCCAGGCACGACCTGCCCTTGATCTTAAAAGGTTTACAACAACAGAAACGCAGATAATCACAAGTATTATCATAAAATAATATACCTTGATATTGCTGTCGATCACCCACGGGCCAATCTTAATCGTACCCGGCGGCAGGGAAAAAGCCTGGCCCCTTCCGCCGATCTGACTTACATACTGGGTCAGGATGAAATCAACGGTTATGAACTGGGCTGCCATGGTAGTTAAAATAAGATAAAACCCTTTTACCCTGGCTGAAGGTAATCCAAAAAGAAGACTCCAAATTCCCGCAACGACAGCGGCAACAATGATACTGACCGGATATGCAAGCCCCCAGTCAACAAAAAATTGAGGCCACGGGAATTCAAGCACCATAAGAGTACTTGTGTAGGCTCCCACAGCAATAAATGCAGCATGGCCCAGGGTTAGCTGGCCACAAAACCCTATAAGCAGCTGTACTCCGAGTGCTCCCAGAACAGTATACCCCACCTGAATAAAGACGCTTAGCCAGTAAACACCGGCAACCTGTGGAATGCCTATAAAAAGGACCAGGAAAAGCAGGATCATCTTCCCCTTTATAAATTTTGTCTGCCACCAGCTATGATCCTCTGTATAGTTCTGATGATAATCGCCACATGGAAGAAAAGTTGTAGACATAAATTATCTCCAGTCAGACCCGTTCAATTCGTTCCCACCCCCAAAGACCATAAGGTTTAAAGAGTAGAAAGATCGCCATAAACATAAATGGTGCGACCTCTTTAACAGCTCCGGGAAAATACCTGTCCAGATATGTTCCGCATAGATTTTGCAGCACCCCTATGATTATACCGCCTGCAATGGCTCCTGGAACAGAATTAAGTCCCCCGAGCACAACCGCTGGCAAAACCAGAAGTCCCAGATAGCCGACAGAAATATTGAGCCCGTTGATATTGCCTAAAAGTGTGCCGCCCACACCGGCAGCCATGAACGCAATGGCCCATGCAATGGCATATACAAAACGGGCGCTAATTCCTATGGAAAGGGCTGCCATCTCATCATCGGCCGTAGCCTGCATTGCAAGCCCCCAGCGCGTGTACTTAAAAAAACATACAAAAATTACCAAGAGCGTGATAGCTGCAATAAAACTCCACAAATAGACTTCACCGACAACTACCGGCCCGATTTTAAGAGGCTCGATGGAAAAGACTTCCGGAGTAAATACCCTGGTGTCGGTCCCCCAGATCAGCTCAACGCAACCTTTAAAGAAAAAGGAGAGCCCGACTGTAACCATTATTACAGTAAGAACGGGTTCTCCGATCAGCCTGTCGAGAAATATTCTTTCGGTCAGAACGCCTAAAAAAAATCCGATCACAAGAGAAAGTAAAAGAGCAAGGACAAACGGAACACCCATGGAATAGAAGCTTAATGAAATATATGCGCCTATCAGTGTCATTTCTCCCATGGCAAGATTAAGAACACCCGAACATTTATAAATCAGTACCCAGCCGAGTGCCACCAGGGCATATATGCCGCCAACCATAACACCTGATGTAACAGTCATTAAAAAAAGATCCATGAAAAACCCTCCTGGTCATTCCTCAATTTTTCTTATTTGCAAATCCGTCTTGATCTTTGCCTGCCGTCCATCTTCATAGGTGATCGTCGTATCGATATTTACCTTATTCTTTTCCCCGTAAAAGGCATCAACAATATTCTGATACCTTTTTTCTACAAATGCTCTTCGAAGTTTCCTTGTCCTGGTAAGTTCATCATCATCAGGATCCAGTGCCTTGTATAGATTTGTAAATTTAACCACCCGGGCCGCTTCGGGGAGGTCCTTGTTGGCGCTTTTTATCTGTGTTTCCACGAGATCATAGATTTCAGCTTTCTGGGAAAGCTCCTGGTAGCTTGTATAATTGAGTTTCTTCTCATCCGCCCATTTTCCAACAACCGAGTAATCTACACAAAGAACTGCAGTTATATAGTCACGGTTGTTTCCTATGACCCACGAATCCATGATATACGGACTGAATTTAAGGCGCGTCTCAAGGTACTGCGGGGAAAACGGTTTCCCATTCCTCAGGGTAAATACATCTTTTGTACGGTCAAACACAACCAGGTGCCCGTCTTCGTCAATAAAGCCCTTGTCGTCGGAATAGAGCCAGCCGTCTTTCAAGGCTTTTTCCGTAGCAGCCTGATTTTTATAATAGCCGAGAAAAACCGATGAGCTTTTTACTATAATTTCACCGTCATCTGTTATTTTTACTTCAGTACCCGGAATCGGGTGGCCGACAGTGTCAAACTTTATATCACCATTTCTGTGAACAACTGAGATGCCTGCAACCTCAGTCTGCCCGTAAATCTGCTTTAGGTTGACACCAAGAGAATGAAAAAATCGGAAATGATCGGGACCCATTGCAGCCCCTCCCGTATAGGCATTTCTGATATTTGAAAGTCCGAGATGGTCTTTGATTTTTTTCTGGGCTATAAGGTAGGCAAATAGCTGGAGGACCTGCCAGTAAAGCGGCACTTTCTTTTTATCGAATTTGAGATTTGCAACATGGTATCCGATTTTACTTCCGAGTTCATAGCATTTTCGCTTTATCCATGTGGCATCCAGGTATTGAACCTGAATAGTTCTCGTCATCTGTTCGTACATCCTGGGAGGCGCGAACATTACATTCGGTCCTATCTCCCGGATATTGTCCTGGGCTGTTCCCGGCTCTTCAGGGAAGTTAAGCGTATATCCCACCTGCAGCCCGCATGAAATCGACATCATCTGTTCACCGATCCATGCAAACGGGAGGTAGGATACATAGTCGTCGGTATCAAAACACGGGTCGACCATCATCAGGTGTTGGCCCATTGTTAGCATATTGTTGTGTGACAGAAGGACGCCTTTAGGCAAGGATGTTGTGCCTGACGTATAAAACAGCAGTGCCACTTCCTGACCGTGCCCCCCTTGAATAAGCGATTCAAAAAAATCCGGCTTCTGTTTATCAAGCTCCCTGCCGAGTTCCTGCACTTCCTTGAAACTAATCAGAAAATCCTGATTATAGTTTCGCATTCCTTTGGGATCATCCCATATTATTTTTTCAAGTTTCGGGCATTCTTTAAAAATTGCTATGCCTTTGTCGACTTCTTCCTGCCCTTCAGCAAAAAGAAATCGGGCGTCAGAGTGATCAATGATATATTTAACTTCTTCGATAAGACAATCCTGAAACAGCCAGATGCCGATGCCACGGGCACAAAGAGCGGCCATCTCAGCCCAGAGTCCCTGTGGGCGGTTGTCACCGATCATGGAAACCTTGTCTCCTTCCTTCAGGCCGAGGCTGACCAGGCCAAGTGAAAGGTATTTGACATTTTCCAGATAATCATGCCAGGTAATAGGCCGCCAGACACCAAATTCCTTTTCGCGCATGGCTGCCTTGCTTTTCCCATAACTTCTCGCCTTTTCAAGAAAAAGCTTGGGAATAGTCAGGTCATCAGAAATTTCAATGCCGTTCTTAGCTTTTTTATCCTCTTGTTGCATATAAATCCTCTTCTCCGAGATATGCCTTGATCACTTCAGGATTGCTTTGCACATTGGAGGGAATGTCATCTGTTATCATATTCCCAAAATTAAGAACAAAAACCCGGTCCGACAGGTCCATTACTACACCCATGTCATGCTCAACCAACAGGCATGTCACTTTCCATTTCTCTTCTTCATTAACATCAAGTATAAATCTGGCCATGTCTTCAACTTCTTCCAGGTTAAGACCTGCAAGCGGTTCGTCTAGAATAAGCAATTCAGGCTCAAGCGCAAGTGCTCTTCCCAACTCAACTCTTTTCTGAAGGCCGTACGGCAGCATCCCCACAGAATGGTGCCTGATCTGCTCGATCTCCAGAAGGTCGATAATCTCCTCTTCAATAAATTCACGGTGTTCGATCTCTTCACGTGCAGTCTTGCCCGAATAAATCGCGCCTGATATAATTCCGGATTTCATATGGATATGGCGTCCCAGGCGGATATTATCCAGTACTGTCATGCCGCCGAACACTTCAACCTTCTGGAATGTTCTGGCAATTCCAAGCTCCGCCCGCTTGTATGGTTTTACACTGTTAATCTTCTCCCCTTTATAGCGAATATCGCCCTTCTGGGGACGGTACAAGCCATTAATGATATTCATCATAACTGTCTTGCCCGCTCCGTTTGGGCCTATAACCGAATGGATTTCGCCTTTCCTGATTTGAAGACTGATCCCTTCAAGGGCACGCACTTTTCCAAAATGCATGTGAACATCTTCAAGTTCCAGAATGACATCACCGATTTTACGATCTAAAGATTCGGACAATTTAGGCTCCTTTATCTGCATGTCCAGTTAAAAGACACCCTGAATGTTTTTGTGAAATATTGTGAACGTTTTTTACTCAAAATCACTATTAGTAGATTATACTGTAAGTCCTTCCGGAATTTTCTTCCGGAAAATATTTCTATAAAGCAACTCGAAAATAAAAAACAAAAAATGACATAAAAGAGAATTGTATAATTATTCGGAACAGAAAAAATAAGCTCTCACATCCTTGCTAATTGAGCGCTCGTTCATTTTTGTGACTATACTATAGTATCTATTTTTATGTCAAGTTTTATGTCAAGCGGGTTTTATGGTCTTTCATGACCTTTTATGATCTGGAGCCTCTGAGGAACGCACTAATTTCTTTTGTGATCTCTTCTTGCTGAGCCGGGTTAAACCATTTTACTCCATCGACGGCCTTGAACCATGTAAACTGTCTTTTGGCATATCTTCTTGTATCGCGCTGAAGGGTACTTATCGCGTCCTCCCATGACAGATTGTCCTGGAGATATTCAACCATATGCCGATATCCAATAGACTGCATAGGTTTCAGTTTTGGTGAATAGCCTTTTTGCAGCAATCCCTTCACTTCATCAAGAAGTCCGGCTTTTATCATTTCATCGACACGCCTGTTAATATGGTCATAAAGCGTCTCGCGTTCAATTTTGAGACCAATTGTAAGGGTGCTCAGCCTGGAATTTGAAAACCCGTGATTGCCATGAAATGTCGATATTGGCTTCCCCGTTTTTTCAAAGACTTCTAAAGCCCTTACAATTCTGAAGGTGTCGTTTGGATGAATTTTTTCTGCGGCAGCAGGATCTTTCTCTTTAAGTCTTTCATAAAGCACCATTATTCCGTATTCTTTGGCTTCTTCTTTTAACCGGCGAAGCACATCAGGATCTATGGGTGTTTCCCTGGAAAAACCATAAATCAATGCTTTGATATAAAGGCCGGTCCCGCCAACCAGCAACGGAACGATACCTTCTTTTTTAAGTTCTGTTATTTTCTTTAAAGCTTCATTCGCAAAAGTTCCGGCATCATAGGGTTCATCCGGATCTCGGATATCTATCATGTGGTGAACAATTTCTTTTTGTTCTTCCTTTGTAGGCTTTGCAGTTCCAATATCCATATAACGATAGATCTGCATGGAGTCTGCGCCGATGATTTCGCCCCTGAACTGTTTTGCAAGGCGAATTGCAGTACCTGTCTTGCCTACACCCGTTGGCCCGCAGATCACAATGATGTCAGGTTTTTCTTTAGCCATGTTTGCCATATTATTTTAGAATGTAATCACTTCTGCAGCAGTCACCATTTCCGGCAAATCCAAGGCCCATTTTTCTCCTCCTGCCGAAACAGCGATCTCTTCTGCAATGTGACGTGGTTGAATTCCAATTGATTGAAAGCGACCAAGACCCTGTAAACATGCCGGACAGTTTGTTAAGAGGATTTGATTATTTTTTTTTTGATTTTGAACACATGACATCAGGGCATCTTTCTTTTGCCTGCGCATTGCGCCGGCAATGTCCGGCCTGCTTAAAGCCAGGGTTCCCGCTTCTGCGCAGCAGTGATCTACAGCGCTTCCCACATTAAATTCACAAGCCTTAAAAAGAACTTCTGCTTGTCCGTCCAGGGAATCGTGACATGGTCTGTGATAAAGATATGGACCTTTATTCTTGAGTGTGATTCCTGTTTCCATAACAAATTTGCTGATGTCCATCAGTTTTGTATCAAATATATTCTCGACCTCTTGGTCAACCAGGGCTTCGCGGCAGGTTCCGCAACTGATAATACAGGCGTCAAAGGAAAGATACCCGAACATCGCCCCGATCTGACTGAAAATAATTCTGCTCCTCAGCGCTTCTCTCTCTTCAGAACTTTTATAAACATTAACGCCTGCCGGATATCCACAACAGAGGAACGGCGGAGGAAGAATCACACCCGTCCCGGATTTTAAAAGGATATACAAAGATGCCTTTGAAATATCTGAAAAGATTCTTTCTGATCCACATCCTGGAAAATAGAAAACCGTTTTTTCCATTTTGCCTTGCGGTCTGATAAAAAGCGCCTGATCTTCTCTATATCTAGGGAGAATATTTCTCAGGGTGCCTGACGGCAAGGACATAACCGGGGTTTCAAAATGAGACAGAAAAAAACCTTTTCTCTTTTCCTGATGAATGGGAAGGAATGAGATAAACCGCGATCCGATCCTTTGAAGTCTGCCTCCCCATTGCAGAACAAAACGTCTGAAAAATGCGTTGTAAACCACTGACCTGCTGCCCAGGTACCCGAGTATCATTCGCGTGGCAGCCGCAGTATGCTTATATTTCTGGTCTTCGAGAATGTTTCGCTCTTCAATGGAAATAATACCCGTGTCAATGTTCACTGGACAAGGGGCAGCGCACTTATGGCATATGGTGCAATGGTCTGCGACTTCCTCAAGATAGCCAAGAAATCTGAAATCGGCAGATCGGAATCTCTGGGCCTCATACAGTATCGCTTCGATCAGGGAAGAAACAGCAAGATTCTTATTACGCGGATGAAAAAAAAGGTTACCGGCAGGGTAGAATACACAGCAGTCAGCTTTACACTTACCACACCTTATGCAGCCTGATATCCTGTCAGCCAACTCAAGAAGAGAGCCATGGTTTAGTATTTTTGCTTCAAGACCCAGAAGATTAAACGATTGAGCAAAGATTCTGTCAGGAACACGTGTATCGGATAGCTTGCCGGGATTCATGAGCCCTGTCGGGTCAACTTCTTTTCTATATGCATCAAGGGCTTCCAGTTTTTCAGGCTCAACATACTTTAGCTTTGTAAAACCGATCCCGTGCTCGCCGCTTACAACCCCTCCAAGTTCGACTGCTTTTGACATCATTTCATCGGCTGTTTCTCCTGCGCGTATCATCATTTCACGATCGTTTGGAAAGACGGGAATATTGACGTGCACATTTCCATCGCCTGCATGCATGTGGGTTGCAATGACAATGAGCGCAGAACGAATATCTTTATAAATGCTTTCTATTTCATCTGTTATATATTCGTATCCCTGAAAAAAATCGAAAAAATCATCAACAAGCTTTCTGATATGGGTCTCTTCCTGGAGATGTTCCTTTCCTGAAAGAGAAAGCTTTTCCAGCGTTTTACCTGCCAGATTTTTTGCTTTAAAAAGTTTTGCCTCAATTATTCCTTTATCTTCTTTAGACTCGATCTCTTCAAGAAAATTTAACGCCTGCCATACAAATGATTTTTGGTTTTCTCTCTGTTCTTCTATATTATACTGGTCGACGAATTCTGCAAACCCTGACAGCTCCGACAAGGGCAGGACAATATCTTCGTTTAACTTGAATGAATTTGTCCTTGATGCTATGGCACCCAATCGTTTGCGGTCCTGCCAGTACAAATCGGCTTCTTCCTTATCCCTGGCAAAAAACGAATATGTATTTGGATAATTTTCAAGGAGTTTGGTGAGGCGCATCTTGCCTTTTTCCAATTGTTTGGTGGTATGTCCGACAATGTCGATGAGCAGCACAGCTTTTGGCGTCTCCCCTGTGGGTGCTTTCACTTTATACGTTATTGCCCTCACATATTCTTCGTCAAAGTGCTCAAGAGCTGCCAGAGCTTCTTCTTCCCGGTTGACAAAAGCTTCGGACAAATCGAGTATTACCCTTCCTGCCTCATCCATATCCTGGCCGAAAAACTCTAAGCAACAGGTTGCCTTATATTCATAAGCCTTGTGAAGAATGAATTCCGCGGAAGTGATGATCCCGTCCGTCCCTTCTTTTTGTATGCCCGGCAGCCCATTAAGAGCTTTATTGGTTATATCTTTTCCAAGCCCTCTTTTTCTTATGTCAGTCCCGTCAAGAGTAATTGTTCGAACCTTTGTTCCATTTCGGTCAAGGATGTCAAATTTAACTGTATCGTCAGGATAAATTTTCCGCAGTGGATGATCCACACGTTTCACCTGAAACTCTTTTCCGCCGGGCATCGCGATCCTGAAGGCCAGAATATTGTCAATGGCCGTACCCCATAAAACCGCTTTTTTACCACCTGCATTTTCAGAGATGTTGCCGCCTATGGTGCAAGCCCAAGCGCTTGTCGGGTCTGTAGCAAATACCGCCCCTCTTTTTTCGGCATATGTAATCGCATCCTGTGTGATGACCCCTGCTTCAACTTCAAGTACCAATGCTTTTTTTGTTTGGGAACCAATCTGAAATATGGCGTTCTGCTTTATTCCGACTATTTTGTTGAGTTTTTCTGTATTAATGATCACACAGTCCTTTTGTACAGGAACGCACCCCCCGGTAAGGCCGGTCCCTGCACCCCTGGGAACTACCTTCAGGCCGAGATTTTCGATTGCTGAAAGGAGAGGCGCCACCTGTGATTCTGCCGAAGGCCTGATCACTGCAACCGGGAGACACATTCGCCAGCCCGTAGCATCGGTTGCATGGCTGATAAGTGTAAAGGGATCAAAATAAATGTTATCCCTTCCAACAACATCGCCGAGAACACTTCTTATTTGTCTCTGTTTTGATATTCGCGATGCAAAGTCATTCCGGAGTTCGTTCAGTTTTTCCCTGCATCCTGTTATAATTTTTTCGATTTCAGGTGTGTGAACCGAATTTTTTTCAATCACATCAAGGTTATCATCAAGTTCTTTTAGAAAATTTTTGCGTCGGGCTTTTGATTCAAGCAGTGTCTGGTATACAAAGGGATTTCTTTGAAGAATAAACATGTCTCCCATAAAGCGCATCAGCAACCTTGCAAGACGACCTGTTTTACGCTGAAAACGCATTTTTTCAAGGG
>JAFDJC010000075.1 GCA_019307665.1 Deltaproteobacteria bacterium
AACCGTCAGCATGACCTCATCAAGGTCTATCATCGGGATGCCTCTGGGTTTGAAATAGCATACATCCGGGTTTACCTTTACAATACGGTCTTTTCTTGGCCTTACCATGCGCTCTCCTTTATGGGCAAATACTCATAACGAGTTAAGCTAAGTATTTCATATCTGCTTGTCAAGTTTTTCGATATGATCGACTTGCAATATAAATAAAAAAAATGTACAAAACTTTGTCAAAAAGTAATACGGAAGTGAAGAATAGAAGGATTTTGTTTTGGATATATGGTATTTATTAAGGATTGTACCGGTTCTCATTGCAGGGGTGGTGATTGGGCGATGGTTCAATGGTGAGCGAAAAAAACTAAGAGCCATGGGAGAACCCTGGCAAAAAACATGGCTGACAATACCCGGTATACTTATAATTATTATTTTATGTTTTCTGGTCGCCTTGAGATTCTATGTGGGGAACAATTAAATAGCGCCTATCCACAAATGGCTAATTTGCCCCGGGGTTATTGGGAATTTACAGACTTTCTGCTTTACAAATTGATTTTGCGCTATATTATATGCGTGATAATAAATAACAAGAGGCCTTAACCAGGAGAAATAAATGGGCAACCTAGTATACGGAGCGGCGTTTATCATAAGAACAGTATTGACGATCTATTTCTATATCGTCATAGCAAGCGCGATACTTTCATGGGTCAATCCTGATCCTTATAATCCCATTGTCAGATTTTTAAGGAACGCTACAGAGCCTGTTTATGCTTATATTCGAAGATATATGCCGTTTCTTTATGTAGGTGGTTTTGACCTGTCACCCCTGGTATTAATTCTTCTTATTCAGTTTTTACAGATTGCTCTTGTCGGCAATCTGGTAGATCTGTCAAATTCAATGCGATATCAGCATAACCCTTTAATGCCTTAGTGTCAGCTGCTTAACACGTTAAAACGGAATGTCATCATCAGGCCCTGAAGACTGAGAACTTACAGGGGGTGGCCCTCCACTATTATCGTTGTTAGCCTTAAAGCCGCCTGCCTGGCTGCCTCCGCCCTGAAAATCTCCGGAGGAATTCTTTGAGCCTAACATTTGCATCTTGTCAGTTATGATATCTGTTGAATATCGTGTGACACCGTCTTTTTCATATGAGCTTGTTTGAAGTCTGCCCTCGATATACACCTGCCTGCCCTTTGACAGATATTCACCACATATCTCACCTAATCTGCCAAACGCGACAACCCGATGCCATTCTGTTTTTTCTCGTTTTTCCCCTGTGTTCTTGTCTTTCCATTCTTCTGATGTTGCAATGCTGAATTGGGCGACTGCTCTTCCATCCTGAGTATATCTTACTTCAGGATCCTTTCCCAGATTGCCGACGAGTATCACCTTGTTGATTCCTGCCATTTTTCTCCCTCCTGGTCTTGTTGAGTGTGGATTAATGTCTGAAGCTGATTATTGGCTTAAATACTCAAATCCGATCGTGATGTCAATCAGGGTTCATGTAAAAATTAAAATTAGTTTTCGAGGATACGAAATATCTTGAGGATTTTTCCTGGAATGGTTTCTGTGGCTTGAATAGCACCTTTGGGACAGATTTCAATACAACAATAGCATCTGATACATCTGTTGTAATCAAAGGTTATCTGCTTAGCGCTACGATAAATCGCTTTTGCCGGGCAGTACTGCCAGCACTTTGCGCAGACATCACAAAGCTGACGATCAACCACGGGGCGCTGCAGAAGGTGTCTACGCATAAGTTTATGAAGCGGTTCAGGGCCAAAAATCAGGGGGCCGGGTTCGGGAATTTTGAAACCGGATATCAAAGGGAAGTCTCCCTGAATATATAACCGGCCATCAACAATTCCAGCGTTTTTTGCTTCAATGTTTGTAGAAAGTTTTTCAGGGGATACACCGAGCATGCTGCAGATTGTCATATCTACAGCAGCAGCATTTTGTCCGGCAATCAGTATGCCGAGTTCACGCGGTGTACCTCTTTTTCCAGGTCCCTGCCCCTCTAAAGCGAGAATACCGTCTACAAGTGTTACAGCAGGTTTGACGGCCTTATAAATATTAACTAGAAGTCTGGCAAACATGGATCGGTCGATTCCGGTTTTAAAATGCCATTCCGGTTTTTTCAGGCCGACAACACAGCCAAACATGTTTTTAATCCCCATGGTTAAAAGCATCTGGGTATGGGTCTTAAGCTTTGGCAGACTTATGATTATATCGGCATCAACAGCATCCTGGGCAAGATCGATCAGTCCGAAAGGCTCTCCGGTATCGACCTTCACTGATTGTCTGAATTCCTTAAACTCAACATTAAGATCTTCAAGAGCGTCCCTGTATCCGCCGGCATCAATAATTTTATCAAATGAGCCGATTGCAGGGCTGTCTGAAATCAGGGGAATACCTTTTTTGTTTAAGACGTATTCGGCTGTTGCCTTGACAATCATCGGATGTGTCAGAATACCTTTTTCAGGTGCTGCCGGTAGAAGAAGGTTTGGTTTGATTAATACCCGACTTTGCTGCTTGATAAGACCGGGTATGGTATTGTCCAGCAGGTCGAAAACAACAGGCTTGAGTGAGTCATAATCGTAGGAGGCTTTTCTGGTAAAGACTGTTGTCATGAATTATTGTGTCATATTTTTTTTCTGAAAAAGATTGCAGTGAAAACGGCAAGTCCTATTAAAAAAAGTATATAGTTAAAGATGTTGTATATAGAGCCATGTTGCCCCCTGGCCGCGGAATTGATAAAACAGTCACTCACGTCTTCGGGTGGTTCAATAGTCGCGTCATCAGCATCTGCCTCACTGTCGGTGAGCCTAAAAAGTGAAAGCCCGCCCGGACCGTCAGCCAGGATAACATATTCTCCCTGATCGTCTATGACAATATCCTTTGTATTTCCTTTAGTATTCCAAAACCATCCTTTTTCGTTAGGAATACCATCATCATCACAGTCAACATTGCTGTAAATTTTTTCTGGCAGGGAAGGATTTGACACATCAAATGTCTGAAACCCGCTTGCTCCGTCGGCAATATGAGCATAGTTGTCAAGAACATATATGCCCTGGGCATTACCATCGGTGTCGCTTGATCCGACTATTGTGCGGTATTCAGAAGTGTTTGATTCGTCGAGGGATATCACCTGAAGACCGGCATTGCCGTCAGCCACAAAAGCGTAATTACCGAAAATATAAACAGCATTTGCTTCACCCGGTGTGTCAATAATAGCGTCAACAACCGGGTTAGAAAGGTCTGATATATTGATGATGACAAGGCCTGCTGTTCCGTCGGCAACATAGGCATAGTCACCGGTTGGAACGATTACACCACGCGCATCAATCGTATCCGAGGTGCTTAAAAGAGAAGGAGAATCTTTATCTGAGATATTAATAATCCTCAGACCGTTTGATCTGTCTGCAACATATGCATAATTGCCCCGGACAAAAACTCCCTTAGCCTGATTGGCCTCAATGCATGCTCCTTTCAATAGAGGTATACTTGAATTCGTAACATCTATTATTTGCAGCCCGTTTGTATTATCAGCCACGTATGCATAAAGGTTTACACTGCCGTCATCATTAGTTTCATGTTCAACATGGACGTCCTGTGCTTCCCCCGGTGTCTCAATAAAAGATAGAAGCCTCATGGCAAGGGAAATGTCAAACTGCAGAATCCTCAATCCTTCACCCGTGCTGCCTGAATTAACAAAATATGCATAGTTAATATCGTTAAATTTATCCAGAAAAAAGGCATCTGCTATGGCTGTTTTATCAAATGTTAATGAAGTGGAATCGGGTGACTCTGGATTGGAAATATCTATTTTATGAAGGCCTGTTCCAAATTCAGCCACATAAGCATAACCGTCAGATATAATATTAGAATATGGCCCCGACAGCCCTGCACTCAAAGACCCTATCAGAAACTGCTCCCCATATTGCGGATCGTCACGATAATTAGCGGTATCAAATTTTGAATCAAGGTCGCCGGAAATATCGATAACTTGCAGACCGTTAGACCAATCAGTCATGTAGGCATAGTTACCGGACACGAAAACACTCTTAGCAAAGGTGGTTTCCCAGTTATAGAGGCATTGAAGAGTAGGACGGTGGTCGATGAGATTTTCAGCGTTTTCCGGGTCGGCAACATTAACAACGATGAGACCGTAATTTGCGCAGGCGACAAATGCGTAATCATTTACAATATGCGCATCTCGAGCATCCGGGGCTATTGCCAGCCCGACATAATAAGGTTTATTTTTATTTTCAATATTAAACACACGGAGGCCGCTAACCCAGTCGATAACATAGGCATAATTCCCTGAAACATGAATGCCGAGTGTCTCTGCACGGCCGTAAGGTAAATGTTCGGTTCCGATCAATTCTCCCCTTCCGCCGATTTCATCATCGGGATAATCAGGGTCAGGGTCAGGAATTGCAGGGCTTCCGGGACTTGAAATATCCACCACCTGAACACCGACATTGATGCCATATTCAGCGTCGACTTCAGCTATTCCGACAAACGCGTAGTCACCGGAAACATGAACACCCCTTGCATAGACGTTTCCTGTTTCAGATACAGTACTTTTTATTGCCAGTTGATTGCCAAGGGTGAGGGTTCCGTCATTTTCTACGTTGATGGACTGCAGTCCATCAAATCCGGTTGTGACATAAAGGTAATTGTTGCTGTAATCTATGCCTGTTATGCCTTCGGAAACAGTAATATGTATATCAGAAACAAGGGCCAATGTATCTTTATTCAGTACGGAAACAATATCTCCGTCGCCATAGAAAATGTAGTTGGTGCTTTCAGTTATAGACCTTGCCGGGCTATAGGACCATCTATTGTATGCTTCTGTTTTCTTTTCACAAAAATCTGCCGAGAAGGCATGAAATTCGGTTGAGACAAATACTGCAATTAAAATAAGGATAATACGTATTATTTGTTTCATTCAAAGACCTCTTTGAGATAGATGTCACTAATATTTATAAAATAGTAATCATAGTGAAAAAAGTCAAATAAAATGACGCTTTTGAGATTTTGACTTGATGCTTTTTCTTATGTACTGTAAAGATAGTTATTATTTTTTATTGTGCTATGGTCTGTGCTATGGAATTCGAAATATTAGGAAAACACTTGCAGGAGTGAATGTATGGAATGTCCTAAATGCGGATATGAGCGTCAACCTGAGGATATAAACTGTCAGTTATGCGGAGTCGATTTTGGATTGCTCGAAAGGCAGGAGGAGGAAAAACGGACATTAAAGGAGAAAGCAAAAAAACATAAGGGTGCAGAAGAACATATTCATCTATCTATGGAGGATAAGGCGCCTGAGTCCGAAATTTCATCTAGGTCCGAAATTTCACCTGGGTCTGAAATTTCAACCGATACGTTTATGGAAGAGGATTGCCCTAAGTGTGGTTATGAGCGTAAGAAAGATAATCAAGAGTGTCCCAATTGCGGTCTCATATATGCCAAGCATGAAGATATGGTGACAAGGAAAGAGGCTGAAAAAGCGGCAAAGAAAATAGCGGAACAAAAAAAGTTTACGGAAGAAAAAGCTAAGATCCAGAAAGAACTTAAAAAAGGAGTTGCCAAGGCACAGGCAAAAAGAGAGGAAGAAGCAAGGATAACTAAGGAAGCGGAAGTACAGGAGCCGATTGATGAAAGTATAAAACAGAAAAAGGCTTTAAAGGATAAGGTTCTCGAAATACTTCAGCCCATAAAACAACATAAGAAAAAAATTGCTATAGTACTCATTGCCATTTTTGCGGTTGCTTTTGCAGGTTGGGGAGGGACGGTTCTGTTTAAAAATTGGCAAAAGCATGCAGGGGAAGAAAGGGTTAGATCTGAAAAAAATAAAGAAAAACAAAAGCTTATTGAATACAATAAAAAAATTGCGGTTGCTTTCAGAAAAGACAGGGCTGAAATCGAAAATTATTTAAGGTCTTTGATCGATAAAAGAAAATTCGATGCCTATAAAAAGGAAATGGACCGATATGATATTCCGCTACTCAAAGACGAACTGTCGGACTTAAAAAAATATTTTAAAGAAATAGAGCTTTTTGACAAAGTTAAGTGGGTTTCTGGAAAAGAGTATGAAAAAAACTATGGTTTGTATTTAGAACTTCAAAAATTAAATCCGGATAATAAACTCTATTTGAAAAAAATTAAATATTATCAAAAAAAGTTTGCTGATCAGAAATATTTACAGGCTAAAAATTATTTTAACAAAAAAAAGCCTTATCGATCAGAGCTTAAAAATGCATTGACTGCCATTGAAATGGCAATTGATCTTAATGGTGCTCAAAAGAAATATTTAAAAATTAAAAGCAGGTTGATAAATGCAGAGCTGCTTTTTTATGAAGGGAATGACAAGATTAAAATGGCCGTAAGAAATGACGGCCTGACCTCAGGCAGAACAGGGGGTCAGAGAAAGCTCTATGTATGGATAAAAAATACAGGTTCGAGTCCTTTTTATGTCAATGTAGAATATTTCATACTTGTCGGAAGAAACAATAAAAAATATAAATATAATAACTGTAGCAGGGAACTTCTTGCAAATCTTCAACCTGGCGAAGCGACACAGGGCTATTTATATTTTTACACATCTGTTAAGCCGAAGAAACTTGTATTTTCACATATTAACGTAGGTACTGTTTCACGTGTGTTCCCCTGATGAAGTTGAGGCGCCCGGCAAGTCAGTCGATGCCAATGCAGGCATCAGACAAAAAAATATTTTCAGTTCTGTTTTTTTCCATGTTCAGCACGATTACCGGGGTGGGAATCGTTGTTCCACTTTTGCCGGTCTGGGCGCATGATCTTGGGGCAAGCGGTTTCTATATCGGATTGATATTCGGTGCATTTTCCCTTTCAAGGACATTTTTTCTGCCCTTTTTCGGACGCATTTCAGACAAAAAAGGCCGAAAACCATTTATTGTATCAGGACTTCTTGCTTATGCCTTAATTTCAATTGCCTTTATTTATGCCGTCGACATAACCTCTCTGGTGGCAATCAGGTTTGTTCAGGGAATCGCTTCTGCAATGATAATGCCCGTCACCCAGGCATATGTCGGTGAGATAACACCCCGTGGGAGAGAAGGACTCTCCATGGGCCTCTTTAATCTGTCCACCTTTTTTGGTTTGAGTTTAGGGCCTCTCGCCGGTGGTCTGATAAATGATCTGTTCAGCCTCACAGCCGCATTTTTATGTATGGGAGTGCTTGCGATGATAGGCTGCCTCTTGAGTTTTTTCTGGCTTCCCCCTGTAAGCCAAGAGCATAACCGTTGTAATGACGGAAATCATTATGCAAAATGGAGTCAACTCCTGAAAGACAAAGATATCACAGGAATCTTCATCTTTCGACTGACCTATACCATATGCATTGGTATTATATGGTGCTTTTTACCTGTTTTTGCAGATACCGAGTTTTCATTGTCCAGTTCTTCAATAGGCGTTCTTGTTATGCTGGGTGTTCTTATCAGCGGCCTGATGAATGCACCCATGGGATATCTTGCAGACCGATTTGACAAGAAACTCCTTTCTGTTTCAGGGGGGCTAATAATAGCATTCTCAATATGTTCATTTGTATGGGCAGACGGTTTTTATGACCTGTTTTTAGCTTGTGTCTTATTCGGGATCGGTGGCGGAACCGCAATGCCTTCCCTGACGGCACTTGCGGTTATAAAGGGGAGAGATACCGGTTCCATGGGCGCTGTAATGGCCCTTTTGACAATGGCTCACAGTCTTGGCATGTTGCTCGGGTCTCTTTTGGCAGGGTTTGCCATGGACTGGTTCGATTTGCGGAATGCATTTCCTCTGGGTTCGATTTTAATGATATTCGGGGTGATATGTTTTATTGTATGTCTTGGAAAAGACAAGGAGAATAATAAACCGGCCGGCTATTCAACATAGAGTTGCCGGCCCGGATAAAGTGCCAATTCTTTCCGCCGGCGCTTAAACAATTGTCGGTCGTCTATCACCAATGGTTGCGGCGCAGTACAAAGGTAAAAATATGAGCTTTTGTTCTTTAATTATATGATAGGTGCCGCTGTAGAGTATAATTCCCTGTGGGCAATTGGGATATTTCCCCAGCATCAAGTGAAGGCTTCGTAAACTTCCACCTTTACCGGATTTGACTTCAACGGGATAAATTTCTCCTTTATATACCACAAGATAATCCACTTCAGCATTACTTCCGCGGGTGTCCCGTGACCAATAAAACAATTCTGAACTGTGCCAGGTTTGTAGCTCCTGGGCAACAAATTGTTCAGCGAGTTTGCCGCGATACATGGCTAACAGGTTTTCCTGCTTCAGTTCCAAATCAACCGGTATCTGACACAGACGTTGTAGCAGACCGATGTCCAGGATGAACGCCTTGAATTTTTTTTGATTGGCTGTTGCACCAAGCGGAAGACAGGAAGGATCACAGGACGGTATTTTCTGAATGACTTTTGCTTTTGTCAATAGATCAAACGCTTTCCGATTCGTTGGTCCGGTATGTCCATCATTCAAGCGCGTATACTTAATCTGCTCGGCAACCTGCCTGGCCGTATTCAGTAAGACCGCATCCAGGCAAGTCTTGTCTACTTGTGGGTTATATTTGGAAAAATCATCACGATAAGTGTCAATGATTTCCGTTTGCACATGGAATGTTTCCACCAGAGAACCTGAATCGCGATAAGCCTTGACGCATTCAGGCATTCCGCCGACAAAAAAATAATTGCGTAACTCGGAAAGAATTTTTTGCTGAATCAAAGTATCCACTGTTTCAGGTGGGTCCAGAATGCAGGCAGCCATGGGTTCTTTGCCAATGGCAATAAGATATTCATAGAAAGTCAACGGATGCATGTGCAAGTATTGCACCCTGCCTACCGGCATGGAGATGTCGCCAAATGCAAATTCCAGGAGTGAGCCGGCTCCGATGACATGAAGTTCGGGTTTTTGTTCATAAAAATAGCGCAACGCCATGATTGCACGGGGGCAGGCCTGGATTTCATCAAGAAACAGGAGGCTCTTGCCCGGTATTATCCGACCGTATTCCAATTCAAGGTGTTTGAGAATTTGCTGGGGATCTAGGTTATCACCAAAATGTATGTGTAGATCGCGTCGTTTTTCCAGGTCAATTTTAACATAATTATTAAAATGCATTGCCGCATAATGATCCACCAACCAGGTTTTGCCGACCTGCCTTGCTCCGCGGATAATTAACGGTTTTCGCCGAGGAGAGTTTTTCCAGTTTTTTAATTGCGTTTCAACCAATCGCTCCATAGCGCCACCTCTTTTAGAAAGTCAACCCATAATACATTCTAGTATTTAAGAAAGTCAACCCAAAAGGGCAATCTGTCAGTAAGATTAAGGGGCATCCTCTCCTTTGTCAACGGCATGTTTTTCGGCATTGGAACATCCTCTGCGCTATCAGAACAACAATAATTCAAATGAATGGAATTTGGTTATAAGTAGAGAATGATAAGCCGGCCGGCTATTCAACATAGAGCTGCTGGCCAGGATAGATTGTACTCCATTTTGAAAGCTGATTGATTTTTAACAAACGGTTGAGCCGCATACCATGTTTTGTAGCAATTTTATATGGGCTGTCACCTTGCTTTACATGATATGTTTTCCATGACCCTTTTTTGGGTGGAGTGTTTGCAGCTCCCGGCAGCTTTAGGACTTGACCGATATTTAGGTTCGTGGATTTTAATCGATTAAGTTCCTGAATTTCCTTGGTAGTTGTTCCGTATCGCCTGGCGATATTCCAGAGAGAGTCCCCCCGCCTGACTTTATGGTTTGAAGCATGTAAATACACAGGGCGATAACTGCTTCTCACCGGAATTTTAAGCAGTTTTCCTGCTACAATAAGGTTTTTCCTGTGAATATTGTTTGCCCTGGTGATTGATTTTACCGATGTCCGATATCGCTCCGCTATTGTTGAGAGTGTTTGACCGCGTTTAACACGGTGATATACAAAAGAATGTCGCGGCTGTGAAGAAACAGGAATTTCATTTATCGTGGCGACCAGCAATTCTTTTTTGCCTGGGAGTACTCTAAGATTGTATGGTTCGGGAGGCAGCATTTTATGACGCAGTTCAGGGTTCAGCTCGATTAATGTATTCAGCGGCATACCGGTTTTATTTGCAATTTGCTTAAGGGTAACTCTCCTTGAAATTTCAATGGTTTCGAAACTTAACGGTTGGTCGGGCTTTATTGAATCAAGGCCATATTTTTCAAGGTTTTTAATGATATGAAGCGTGGCAAGAAATTTTGGAACATATCTTGCCGTTTCCAGAGGGAGCCGCTCATAAAGGTCCCAGAAGTTATCAAGATAGTTAACCCTCTGGTTGCGAATAATTCTTAATACACGTCCTTCTCCACAATTGTAAGCAGCAAGGGCTGTTGTCCAGTCACCGAAAATATTGTGAAGCGCCTTCAGGTATTCAATGGCGGCCCTGGTGGACTTAACAGGGTCTAATCGTTCATCTATATACATGTCTCGTTTAAGACCGAACTTGTATCCGGTTGAGGAGATAAATTGCCATAGTCCGAGAGCTCTTGCTCTTGAAAGGGCGCCGGTTTTAAATCCGCTTTCTATAAGCGGAAGCCATGTCAGGCTCTCAGGCATGCCCGCTTCTTTAAGTTTTTTTTCAATGTATGGGCGGAATTTGCCGGACCGGCGATACGACTCAATGAAAAATTTTTTATCCCGACCTTTGGTAAAACGATCAATTTCTTTTTGAACGTGATGATTGATGGTCAGCGGGATGGCATGATGGTTGCCGTTAACGACAATATTTCGGGATGCGTATATTTCAAGAATTCTTTTTGAGATCAGAAACCTGAGATCTTCTTTCTGCTGAATAAGCTTCGGGTTATCGTTTGTGTCTACATTTATTATGAGTGCATAAGCTTCATCAAGGGCTATAAGCGCATTGTCAAGTTCGCCCTTTTGCCATAGATCCTGGGCTGCGCGGCAGAATTCAAGAGCCCTGTCAAGGTCCGACTGCGTTTCGGTGTCTATTGCGTCCTCTTCAGGAGTATCTTTTTTTATACTGCCAGGCTGATCCGTTTCCAGAGAGCTATCTTCCGCCTGTTCGGTTTCACCGGCAACAGATACTTTTGTTGAATTATTCCAGCTGTTTGTTGTAGAGATGCCATTTTGGTCTGAAGATATAATCTCTTGGGCTTTTACAGGAGCATTAGCTTCATGCCCGGGAGCTTCTATTTCTGAGGGGGTGCTTTCCGGAACAGTTGCCGGTTTTTGGTGGTTGGCAGCGCAGCCGTAGAAAACCGATAAACAGATTGTAAATATAAAGAAATATCGATAAAGTAGCATATAAAATTAACCTGCATATAATAAAATTTAGTAAAACCGACTCAATTTCTTTTCAAGCGTTTCTTATTAAACGAAAGAATATCGCAAAATTTATGCCCATCCAAAAATCCGAATCACCGATCAGTAGAAATAGATAGAAATAAATTTTTCAGTTCGAGTACAGTAATAATGAACCATTTGTCAAGAAATTATGTTTTTAGCATCGCAATTAAGACAGTTTTTAAAAAAATAAATTTCAACACAAAAAAGCTTGACAGTACTAAGACTGTTCGCTTATAAGTAGAGATTTGTTAAAAATACGTTTGGCCAACGTAGCTCAGCTAGGCAGAGCAACTGATTTGTAATCAGTGGGTCGGGGGTTCGATTCCCTCCGTTGGCTCCATAAAATAGGTGGGGTTCCCGAGTGGTCAAAGGGAACAGACTGTAAATCTGTCGGCAACGCCTTCGGAGGTTCAAATCCTCCCCCCACCACCATCCTCATTGCAAGCTGAATGCAGGAGACCCCAGTATGAGTCGGGTCGTTGAAACTGCATGGCTGCCTGCATGAGTTTTATTACGATTAATAAGAGGTTGTTATTTAAAAATGCTGGCCCTTATTTTTAGGAATAGCCGGTTTGGTTAATGGAAACGTAATGTTAGCGGGAGTAGCTCAGTTGGTAGAGCTTCAGCCTTCCAAGCTGAATGTCGCGAGTTCGAGCCTCGTCTCCCGCTCCAAAACGAAAGCCGGCCCACGTAGCTCAGTTGGTAGAGCGCTTCCTTGGTAAGGAAGAGGTTCACCGGTTCGATTCCGGTCGTGGGCTCCAGATTAGCAAAGAGCCTGTTTCGGTAGAAGGCAGGGTTTTTTTGGGATTATTTAAAATGATTAAGATTGAAAGGGATAATTAAGCAGAGGAGGACGGCAAGATGGCTAAAGAAAAGTTTCAGCGGACCAAGCCCCATGTGAATGTGGGGACGATTGGCCACATTGATCATGGGAAGACGACGTTAACTGCAGCAATAACCA
>JAFDJC010000260.1 GCA_019307665.1 Deltaproteobacteria bacterium
CGTTACTGTCCACCATGCTTGTACATCATCACTATATCGACCATGACGGTGATGGCGGAAGAGATCAAAGACCTCCCGAACCTGTTAAAATTATAGACATGGTTGCGGATTCCAGGAATTAGCCAAAATGAAGAATAAACAGCAGCGAATACTTGTTTTTCAAGAAAATAAAAGCGGTGAACAGAAAATTGAAGGGATAAGAGAGTATGGCATCGACCTGTTTTCCATAGAAAGCATTTCAATAGATACTCCGTTGCCTCCGATTGTCGATAACCCGGAGGCATACCTGCCTGAAGATATTTCCGCAGATATTGTTCTCGATTTCTTAAAACATCCTGATTTATCACATGAACTTGCGGTTATGTGCCGAAAAAAAAGGATTCCCATAGTTTCCTCGGGTAAAAAGATAGATGAGGACTGGGCTTTGACACCTCCCACCTGATGTGCCCTTTCAAGGCAGGTCGGTCTTGGAAAGTATGGGGAACTCTTTGGGATGCCGGAATTCAATGTAAAAGAGGAAAATGGTAAAATAACTGAAATTAAGGTGTTGCGAGGCGCTCCCTGTGGTGCGACATGGAAGGCGGCAATTAAGGTGATAGGCCTTCCTGTTGACAAAGCAATTGTGAGAATCGGCCTTGAAGCTCAGTTTTTCTGTTCCGCTGATCCTGCCTCATGGGACCCAATAACCGAAAAAAGTCCGGTCCATGTCGCCGGAAAACTTCACAGTACAATGCTTCAAAAAGAACTGCGCCATATTTGATTTGACTTTTCGGAAAACGATTTGTAGTTTGGCGTATGAGCGAAAAACCATACAATATTATTTATGAATTTATTTTTGAAGACGGCAATACCAAGGTTTTTGAACTCAAGCTGGATCCAATAACAATTTTAGTTATTTTGCCTGAGCCGGAATCACTGCCTGAATGGACAAAGCTTGAATATAATCAGTGTGTATGCTGCTCTCTGGACAGGGAAAAACACCTGTATTGTCCGGTTGCCGTCAACATCGCCGAACTGGTAGAAGAGTTTAAAGATGCCATTTCATCAGATTATTGCACCGTGAAATGCATAACGCCTGAAAGAACATATTTCAAAGAAACCTCGATTCAGGAAGGTCTTTTTTCCATACTCGGCATCATAATGGCCACTAGCAACTGCCCTGTTATGGATTTTTTCAAGCCAATGGCGAAATTTCACCTTCCGTTTTCAACAGTAGATGAAACCATCTTCAGGTCGACATCGGTGTACATGCTCAGGCAGTATTTTGAATACCGGAAAGGCCGGACACCTGACCTTGAGCTTAAGAACCTTGACCAACATTATGAAAGGGTTCAGGAAGTCAATGCCGGTATCATTAAAAGGACAGGAGATGTTGCTAAAAAAGACGCTGATAAAAATGCCCTGGTTATTTTAAATGCGCTAGCCCAGATGCTGTCAGTGGAGATCGAAGATGGCCTCAATTCCCTTGAATACCTGTTTTATCCAAATAAATAACCAAATAAACAACAGGATAAATAACAGGTGTAAAGCAAAATAATATATTGATAAAAATAAAATAGTTATATATTAAAAGTTCGAGTAATAATGGAGGCTTGTTAAGTGAACTTGCTGAATGTTTTCATCCAGACCCTGGGCGGACTTGGGTTGTTTATCTTGGGCATGAAAATGATGACCGACGGGCTGCAGATGTCGGCAGGAGATCGGATTAAAAAAATTCTGAGCGCTGTTTCTTCCAACAGAGTTGTCGGTTGTGGAACCGGTGCCTTTGTAACAGCGATGGTTCAGTCCTCATCTGCGACCACTGTGATGCTGATCAGTTTTGTTGGCGCTGGAATGATGACGCTGCAGCAGGCGGTTGGCGTTATTCTAGGGGCAAACATTGGAACCACAATCACTGCCCAGATGATTGCCTTTAAGCTGACCAGTGTGGCTCTTCCGGCTATTGCCATTGGTGTGGGCCTGAAATTTTTTTCAAAAAACAGGCGGCAAAGATATATCGGCGAGGTTATTTTAGGTTTTGGTCTGCTCTTTTTCGGTATGACCGTCATGAAGCAGGGGCTGGCACCAATCAAAGGAGATCCGCAATTTATCGAGTTTTTTACAAAGTTCGATGCAGGCTCCCTTAGCGGCATTTTATTCTGTGTGGCAACCGGGGCAGTCTTGACGTTTATGATACAGTCCTCTTCAGCTACTGTAGGTTTAACCATGACCCTTGCCGCACAGGGACTTTTGGATTTTCCTGCAGCCATGGCACTGGTGCTGGGTGAAAATATCGGTACAACAATCACGGCACAGCTTGCTACAATCGGATCAAAAAATGTTAATACTCACCGGGCCGCAAGAGCACATACGCTATTTAACGTTATCGGCGTTGTTATAATGATTGCCATTTTTCCTTTTTTTATTCAACTGATCGAAATTGTTTCTGTTGCTCTTGGAGCAGATCCTTTGAATCAAGTCACGAATAATGAGTTGGTCAATGTCTCAAGATATATCGCAAACGGGCATTCTATTTTCAATATTTTAAGTGCCTGTGTTTTCCTGATTTTTTTGCCATGGTTGATCAGAGTGGCCATAATGATATCCCCCAAAGAAGACAAAGAGAGTGACGAACTTCGTTTGCCTAATTTTGATCATCGATTCCTCGACACACCCATTGCCGCGCTTACAAAGGCAAGGAGCGAAATCATCAAAATGTCTGATGTGGCGATGAAAATGCTGAAAAACACAATCGAAGCCTTTGAAAAAAGGGATTCTAAAAAATTAAATAAGTGGCGGCGATATGAAGATCATCTTGATTCGGTCCAAAGAGAGATCACATCCTATTTGACCAGGATCTATCAAAGCGATCTTAACCAATCAGAGGCCAGGGAAATTTCGAGCATGATGCGAATGACCAATAATATTGAGCGTGTTGGGGATTCCATTGAAAATATTGCACTTATGATTGAGGATATCATTGAGAATAAAACAGATTTTTCATCTCAAGCCATTTTCGATATCAAGAAGATCTCAAATCAGGTGGTTGATTTTATAGCACTGGTGCAGGAAGGCATCAGGTTAGAGCCGACCCAATTTATGAAACAGGCGCAGATATTAGAAGACAATATCGATTTTATGCGCGAAGAAATGCGTCAGAATCATATTGAAAGGCTCAGGTCCGGCACCTGTGCCAATGAGCCCGGTCTGATGTTCAGTGACATGCTCTCTAACTTTGAAAAGATGGGTGACTATTGCTATAATATTGCCCAGGCAGTGGCAAGGATAAAATAGAAAGGAGTAGAAAATGCAGTTTTATCTTGCAGAGGGGAATGTAGGAGAAGATACTACAAGGGAACAGGTAGATAACGTTATTGCATTGCTGATACAAAAAGGATGGAAAGTCGAATACGGCGTTAAAAAAAATAAGGCAGAAGATGTCACGGAGTTTGGAAGAGAAGAGGAAATACAGGATGCTTTTTCAAAAGACTTTATGACATGTGTTGAAATACTTGGATTATAGTTTTTTCCGTACGATAATCCGTATGATAAAAGGTTATATTGATGACCGATAATTTTCAAAAGCCGGCAGCGATTGTTTTATCATTTGCTATAGTTCTTTTGGCTTCAATGTTATGTTTTTACGGGCCATGTTTTTCCGAAACAGGCGACAATTCTACCGTAAATGAAGTCTTTGTAGTCCCTGTGAGCGGAACTGTCGATCCCGGTATGGCTGGATATATCAAGAGAGTTTACCACAAAGTATCAGAAAAACCCAACAACCTAATTATCTTTGAAATGGACTCATTCGGAGGGCGCGTAGATTCAGCCCTTGAAATAGTCGATACACTCCTTAAACTCCCCAAAGAAAAAACAGTGGCTTTTGTGTCAGTAAAGGCAATATCAGCAGGTGCGTTAATCGCCCTTGCATGCGGCGACCTTGTCATGAAACCGGGCACCACTATCGGGGATTGCGCGCCAATCAGTTTTTCAAGCGAGGGGCCGCAAATGCTGGGCGAAAAATTTCAGTCGCCCCTGAGAGCTAAATTTCGGGCACTTGCCAAGCGAAACGGGTATCCGGAAAAGCTTGCTGAAGCTATGGTTACATCATCAATCGTTGTATACAAAATCGTATACAAAATCGAAAAAGACGGCAAAGCCATTTATATTGATTCACAGGAATATGAGGATTTGACTGATGCTGAAAAACAAAGCATTGCTTCAAAAGTAACGGTCATTAAGGAAGGCGAGCTTCTGACAATGGAAAATGAAGAGGCGGTTGAGCTCGGTTTTTCTGAAATGACGGTTTCAACCATAGATGAACTATTGAAAGCAAGGGACTTTGCTGATTACAGAATTGTCAGGATAGAAGAAACCTGGTCTGAAGCACTGGTAAGATTTATTGGAAAGATTACACCCATTTTGATGATGATAGGTCTTGCCGCACTGTATACTGAAATGAAAGCTCCGGGGTTTGG